>JAYZEI010000203.1:0-4362 GCA_036337375.1 Planctomycetota bacterium
CGCGATCGCCAAACGAACGCCCCAATCGCATATTCAACGTCGCATAGCCGGGCGTGCCGCCGGGCGGAATCCGCTCGTCGCCGACGTCGCGGACCGGATCGAGCCGATTTTGCCGGCTTACCAGCCAAGTATAAATATCGAGGTAACTTCGCAACTTTGAATCGCGCCAGCGCAGGCCCACCGTCCCTTGCGTCGGAGGAATCCTGCTCAGCGGCGCGCGGGTGATTTCGTTCCGCCCGTAGATGTACCAATAATTGCCGTAGACACTCCAGCCGCAATCGAACAAATATTCACCGTTGAACTCGACGCCATTAATGATCGAATCTTGGTTGTCGCGGCGAAACTGATTCGCGCCGGCTGCGATCGGCACAATGTTGTCCTGCAGGTCGTTCCAGAATACGAACGCCTGCGCGCGGACATGGTCGTAGTCTGCCTTCACGCCCAATTCGTAGTTGTACGAATGCTCGGGAAACAAACCGAGGCTTGGCAGGTCCTGGCCTTGCTGCAACACGTTCGGGTTGTTGCCCATCAACTCGTCCAGGTTCGGCGCACGGAAGCCTTCCGAGAACGACGCTACGAGATTGACGTCGGGCGTAACGTGATAAACCAATCCCGCGTGGGCAACCCAGTCCTGAAAATGGGGCAACGCGGGCACGGGTGTGGGAACGCCGACCACGTCGATGATCGGAGTTCCCGCAGCATCGATTTGCTCAAACCGCACGCCGGCTGTCGCTGCGAGGGTGGTGGTGATCGGTACTTCCCAATTCAAAAACGCACCGATCCGTCGGTAGTAGGCATCGTCCGGGATGATCGGACCGCTGGCCGTGCCGCCAAAGGGTGAGTCGATGTCGTCATGATACCAATCCGCGCCGAGTGTGATTTTTCCAAGCCAATGAAGGTCGCGCGAAGCGACGAGATTCAGCCCGGCCGTTTCAACGTCGGTTTCCTGAAATCGCACCGTCGGAATGCCGCGGGTCTGAATATCGCGCTGGCGATGATAGGAAGCTGTAAACGTCACGGCGTCAAACAGAGGGATTACATCCAGAGCCTGGTAGCGGATGTAAACCAAGTCGCGCTGCTGAGGATCGAAAAACCGGGCGTTGCCGGCGTTGTTGCTGCCGTTGATGTCGCCGGGGAAACCGGGAAACCGATCGCTCCGCGGCAAATCCTCTTGTTCGAAGTGCTGGAAGGCTACGGTCACCATCTGCGATGCGTCAAGCATAAAATTGAATTTGATGTCGCCGGCAAATTGCTGATAGTTCGTGCCCCTTTGTCGGCCAAAAAACCAGCCGGTGTCCAAGTCGTGCGGATTCATAAAGCTGCCGCCCGCGAAGAATCCCGCATTGTCGACCCAGCCTTCGACATTCAGCCGTGAATAAGACGACGAGTTTGCCGTATTGTAGTACTCGCTGAATTCCTGGCCGAAGAAATTGCCGCAGCGCATTCCATATTCCGAGTCGGCTCCCCGCGAAACGACATTAATTACGCCACCGATTGCGTCCGAACCCCAAAGAACCGAACCGGCCCCGCGCATCACGTCGATACGGTCGATCATGCCGATGTCAATCGTATTGAAATATTGATTTGGACCGAACCGGTACACGGAGTTATTCATGCGGATGCCGTCGATCAACAGCAGAACTTGCTGACCGGTCAAGCCGCGGACAAACGGTGACGCCTGCCCTGCCGCCGTGCTTTGCATCAGGACGCCGACTTCATTCTGCAGGGCTTCGAAAGGCGTGGCCGCCTGTTTTCTTTCGAGGTCATCGCGCGTGACTCTGGAGATGGCACGCTCGCTATCTTGAACCGAATTCCGGCTGCGCAATACACCCGTGTTAGGCCCATCGCCGACGACCTGCTGGCTGGGGCCGGGATAGCTTTGCTCGAATGGAACGAACGGCGGTTGAACGACGATTTCTGGCTGGCTGCCGGGCGGTGGCGTCACTTCGATCTCGGGCTGTGTCGGTTCATCCGAACCGGGCTGCTGGGCGAACGTGACGCCGGCAAACAACGAGACAACCAGGCCAAAAGAAACCAAACTCTGCGAAAACATGGTAGAAAGAACCTCGCCAGCAACCACGGCGTCCGAACCGCCCGCCTCATGGCCCAAGGCTAGAGGCAAAACGGACCTCTAAACAGACCGTGAAGGTCGTATCGGTTGTAGCGGATGTCATAATTGAAGCGGTCGTCGCGATTCCGCAAAGATTGCGGATTTTACCTAGATTGACAGCTGCGACGTTCAATTCAGGCGAAAGCGGACGGGAACCAGCACGGTCGATTCGACGAATTGGCCGGCGGTTGTAGCCGGGTTGAATCGCCATCGCCACAGAGCATTTGTTGCCGCATTGTCGAGAATGCCGAAGCCACTGCTGTCAGCAACTTCGACGTTGGACACTTGACCGTCCGTTGCGATCACGACCCGCAACACGACGCGGCCTTCGATCCGCCGTCGAATGGCGGCCACCGGATACTGAGGTCGCGGGTTGCGAACCGGCGTTGCGTTTACCGGCGTCCTGGCAGGCACATCCACCGCGGTCAAATGCGCGACTTTGGGAACTGTTCGGCGGCGTTGGTTGGACACGGCATGCTGGCGGTCAGATGTCGGCAGCCCGGAGTTGGCCTCTGCTGGCTGCCGCGCGGAATCGGTTGTTCGGTGGACGACAGAGTTCATGGTAGAAGGCTCGGTCGCGGGTACGCTCGGCGGCGGAACCGTACTGGTGGGCAAGCTGTCGCGGGACACGGACGTCGCGGACGCGGCCATCGGTTGCTCGTTGGCTACGGGCATTGCCACATAGGTAAGGAATTCAACCGCGACCTCTTCTTCGACTGCGGAATCTTCTTCGACCGCTTCTTCGACTGTCAATTCCAAAGAAACGACGGCGTTAATCCCCGGTGGCGTTGGCTTGCCAAAAAACGGGAACCCACAATAAGCGATGGCCGCCAGCGCGCCGACATGACCGGCAGCCGACAAGCTACAACTCCACGCCAGCAGGCGATCCTGAACCACGTCTAAATTGAGAAAGGAGAACTTCACGATTGCTCTACCAAATTTCTGCCGCAGCAGTTACTTCTTCAAAACCAAATTGCCATTTCGAAAAACTCACAGACGGTGTCTTCGCCCTGCTTGATGCAAAGTTTTTTTGCCGCCCCCCAACAATCCGGCCGATGTCGCGATCCGCGGTCGGCGACAGCTGGTTTTTCTCTCCCTCGTCGTCGTTGCGGTCAGCCAGCATGAATCACCCCTTACTTATCAGCCGCAACTTTCAGCGGTAAGCGGCAATAGCTGAGCGTCAACAGCGCGTAACCGGTTACCAGATTCGGGTCGCCCTCTAGCCATCGTTCGCTCTCGTTGACCCACGCTCCGTTGGATTTTTGAGTGCGCGCCAACTCACTAAGCATCTCAGTTCGCCAGTCGTGCTCGACGCCTTTTGCGTCGGCAAAGGTGCCTTCGCCCAGTGCGGCCAGCGTCTTGCCAAATGTCTGGTAGTAATAAAACAGGCCTTGCTTGCCCAGGCCGGGATTGGCGTCGAGCCGATAGTTCTTGCGAATCCACTTTGTGGCCGATTTTACACGCGGGTCGTCCTTGCTCACGCCGGCGTAAATCAAACTCTTCAGTCCGAGATAAGTCATCGAACCATAACTACGTAGCCCGCGGGCCACTTCGCTTTCACCCTCCGGCCACTTGGCTTGGCTCGAGCCGCCCGCCGCAGCTGTGTAATAAAATCCACCGTCCTGATTTTTCGACGCCCACTTCGTGTCGTTGTGCTCCGTTTCCAAATTCTGGCAGCGCGAAACAAAAACAATCGCCCGCCGCAGCGCTTCGTCGTCCTGGCCACGACCAAGCTCTTTTAGGGTATCTATAAAAATTCCCGTATTGGAAAGGTCCGGCCGTTTGTGCTTACCGTAGCCCGTACCGCCGTAGGCCGGATCAGATTTGTCGAGGCCTTCGCTTTCGTCGTTCTGAATTCCTTTAACAAAGTTTTCGGCCCGCTGGAGCATTTTTCCGTACTGACCGCTGCGCTGTTTCTCGGCTTCGTTGAAACACATCAGTGACATACAAGTCTCGTAGTTGCGGTACAAGCTGCCCTCGCCATAAATGCCGCCGTCCTCTCGGACGAATCCTTTCAGATACTTGAGACTCTTGGCAACCAGCGGGTCATCGATGCTGTAACCATTTCGCAGTAGGCCCGTCGTCACGATTGCCGTAATACCCGGCCCCGCACCGGAGCTGAACGAACCGTCCGCGGCCTGCCCCCGAGCCCGCAAGTAGCGAACGGCATTACCGACGACCTTCGCGTGCAAAGCGGCATCGTACTCTGCACCACGCGTCCGGCCGGCGGTCGATTGCAACATCGCGCCGAC
>JAYZEI010000204.1:0-56219 GCA_036337375.1 Planctomycetota bacterium
AGCAGTTCGTCTTCTTTGTGCTTGACGCCGGTGTTGAGAATGTCCCAATCGATGCAATGATCGCAACGGTAGTTACATGCTGTGGTCAAATCGAGATTGATCGACAGCGGCGCAGCGTCCGGCGGAAGCGGTGGTTGGAGCCCGGCCGAGTTCGCCTGCTTCAATTCCGCCTGCCAGCGGACGTAATCAACGACACGAGGCAGCACCGACTGCTGCCGCAATTTGGAACCAAAATCATGAAAATCGTGAGCGCCATCCATGGCTCGCCTTCCTTGGCTCAGCCGTCGAAGTCGATCTGCGCCGCGAGGTATACGTCGTCAAGGACTCGGACGTTATCCAAAATGCGGTCGTCGACGTTCGACCAGTTTGCGGAGTTTTCAATGCGTCTTATAAAGTCCGCCAGCAATAATCGCAACGGATCTTCGACCGGAACCAACGCATCACGGTGATCGGACGGGTCAAATTGCGGCCCAGCATCCAGGTCCAATGCCTCCAATGGAGTGTCTATTGATTCAAAAAACGCATCATATGTCGCCAGGTCGATGCGTCGAAGCACGGTGCAGCCGTTGATAGCGTAACCAGCCGGGCGGGGCTGCACGGGGCCATGTACCAACCGAACCTTGACGCGTACTTCGCCGGATTCGTGAACGTAATTCAACGCGAGTAACAATTGGCCGGGTCCGGACCGCTGGAAAGTGATTTCTTCCACACGGCCCCCGACCGACGCAGACGAAAACAACATGCTCAACACATGCGGCATGGCGTTAGGAATCATGCCGATCCCCTCGTCGGCCGGCGCGAGCAGCATTTCCAACCGATCCATACCGCCATTGGGAGAAGCTGCGGGATGGCATTGATGAAAAGCAGGCAGCGTATAAGGCCACTGCTGATTGACCATCAGCACCAGACCGGCATTGGCAAAACCCTCCGCGATCTCGGTCGCATCCGCCAGATTTTTTCGGCCGGAGTCAAACACAAACGGCTTTTCGCAAAGCACATGTGATCCGCTTTCCAACGCCAACCGGAGATGCTCGCGGTGAAACTGGTGCGGCGAACAAATGGCGACCGCGTCGAGCGTCTCGTCCCGCATCATTCTTTCGGCGCTCGAGTACCCTCGCACCAACAGGTCAAATCTCGCCTGTAAGGATTCGGCGGCCTCCGCGACGCTCTGTTGACTCGTCCCGGCAATCGCACAAACGTCCGCCCCCAATACCGCCAGATCGCGGGCGACATACTCGCCGATTCCCTGCACGCACCGACGCGCACCAATAATTCCGATTCTGGGCGTGCCCATACTATATTTCCGTGTCCGATGGTTCCCGGAGCCATTTCTTGTTTTGACGACCGCAGAATCCGTCCAACGTACGTTAATCGTCCTCGCCACTCGATGGACGGCGGCGAAGAGCCATCCTACGAATGCTAGCAAACTCTACGGCAGCTCGAAAATGCTGTGGGACCGACCCGCAACGCGCCTTTATACTTGCCCGCCAAGCCGGCACACAACAGAAACAATCTATCAGGAATTACGCGTGGCTCCCCAACTCACGGTGATCATCGCCGTCAAGAACCACGAATCGTTGATTCGCCAATGCATCGAATCGTGTCGTGGCATCGCTGACGAAGTTTTGATTGCCGACTCCGGTGCCACCGATCGCACCATCAAAACGGCACAGCAATCGTGCGCCGGTTGGTGCGAATGTACGGTCACCGCCCGCGACTACATTACAGCCTGCAGCTTCAAGAACTGGGCCATCTCAAAGGCTCGTCACGAGTGGATTTTGATCCTGGACGTCGACGAGCGGCTGACTGTTCAGCTGGCAACCGAAATCAAGACTACGCTGACCGGCGTCCCCGATTGCGACGGCTACCTCGTACGGCGTCACAATTATTTTTTAGGGCATCGAGTCCGCTTTGCAGAATGGGCACGTGACCGCGTGATTCGCCTTTTTCGGCGAGACCAATTCCGTTACCCAAACGAATCGGCCGATCACGGCGAATTCGTCACCTCGAGTAAACAAATTGGCCGCCTCCAACACGTGATGAAACACTACGCGCGGCGTTCGTATGCCGAGCAGCTTGAAAAATGCCATCGCTATACGGCACTGCAAGCCAAGCGGTGGTTCGAAGCAGGACGCAGGCCGAGCCTGCTGCAGCTGCTCTTTCGCCCGCCGCTGCGATTCTTGCGGTCCTACATCGCCTACGGCGGCGTCTTCGACGGCAAAGTCGGCGTACAGATCGCCTATCTGGCCGCCTACTACGCCTTTCTAAAACAAGCGCGGCTGTGGGAACTGTGGCAAGGCGCTGAATCGAACCGAGAAGACGAGTTGTCCGACCAGCGTCAAGCCGCATGATTGAATTCTGCCGAACTCTACCCGAAGATTGCCCGTCTGAAGGCGACCTTACATCCGGCGAATTAAGTTCGTCAGCGCCGACGGACGGGCGGAACACGCGCCGCCACAAATGTCGAGCCGGACACCTGCTGCTTAAGCCGCTTGTTTGCGGTAGCCAAGCCGTGCCAGGGTCGGTGCAATTACGGTTTCGATTTCGGCGAGTTGCACCGCCGTTTCCGCACGATACTGTGCGATTTTTTCGGGGCGGACTTGCGTTTGCAAATAGTCACGGCAGGCGGGAGTCAGTTCTCGGCCGAGAAACCGGCAGACGGTTTGCATGGTCGCAATCGGCTCGCGACAGAGTGCTTCGAATGTGATCGTGCACATCGCTGGGCGAGCGAGTTGCACGAACTCTTCAAATCGGCACACCTGAAAATCCCACGACATCGCCGCTTGGACGTGATGCGGCAAGTTCATGGCACCGATATGCGCCAGCAACATGCGACCGAGCGGGCGTCGCGGATCATCCGTCAAATGATGCTTGAACGCAACGTCACGACCGTCCCGCAGCATGTGGATGTAACGAGCCTGTGGAAAAGTCGCCGCCACGTAATTTGGAATGAGATAAGTTTCCGGAAACTTCCAACCCCAGGCATCCCGAGTGTGTCCCAGCCAATGCAGATAACGATCAAGTGAACGATGAAAATACTTCAGCCTGCGATGTTCCGCGGCAACCGTTGACGGCAAGTGCAGCGACCCGCGGCAGATTCGTTTAATCGCCCGTGAAAACCGCAAGTCCTGCACGTCCCCCGTAGGTACATCTTCGGTAGCGCCCATCCGGATGCCGAGCTTCTGCAACGCCCAAGCCAAGACACGGGTTCCCGAATGGCCGCGTCCCATTACAACGACGGGACGTTCCTCAGCAAGTCGAATGGCACGCCGGCGCGATGAGTTGAACATGTGACAGCAGTGCTTTCACTATTGTGATGAACCGCGACGATCGACTCTAACAGTGCGGTTTGGCCCGGGCAAGATCAACCGCACGAGGGGTCCATATGGGCACTCAAGCGATTTCTGCCCACCGGGCAACTGGGATTCCGTCGCCGCTGGGAAACCGATACAACCCGACTTCTCCGCGTTGCGATCCCCGCCAATACTACCGCAACCGGCCCGCAAGCAGGAATGACCCCATGGCATCCGTATCGACAGCCGAACAGGCTCGCCGCGCGACGGCCGATTCTCCACAGTCCCGTAGTCGGGAACCCAAACAGCGCGCGGTCCCTGGAGTACACGACGCCGCCCGTAGGTTGTTAGATAAACTGCCGCGTGGAAATCTGGTTGACGTGGCTGCCGGCAACGGCGCAATGTCGCATTGGGCCAGCGCAAACGGCTTTCAAGTGACGGCCGTCGACGTTGCGCCAGATTTATTCGAGTTGGAGGACGTCCAGTTCATCGAGGCCGACTTGAACGAACGGCTTCCATTGCCCGAAGAATCGGCCGATGTTGCCGTCGGCTGCGAGATCATCGAACATCTGGAAAACCCTTTTCATTTTATGCGCGAGCTGGCACGCGTGACTTGCCCCGGCGGGCACGTTGTTATCTCGACTCCAAACGAACACAACGTTCAATGCCGCTGGTCCTATTTCACGACGGGCTTTTACGGACATAGTCCGTATGTGATTCGCGAAGACGACCCTAAACTGCCGTTGCGGCACATTCATATGGTTCCCCTTTCGCAGTTGGAACTCGCCTGGCGCCGCGCCGGGTTGGAATTGGTTCGATACGAAGTGAGCCGATTTCGCAAGTGGTCGTTTCTACTGCTGCCGTTTTTATATCCGTTGCAGACGCTGCGACTAATGATCCGCATGAAGTGGTTCGTCCGAGACAAGGAAGCAAAACAACTCAATCACCGCATCTTTAGCCTGATGAATGACCCCCGCATTTTTCTCGGGCGGACGATCGTTTATTTGCTGCGCAAGCCACAACGGGAAATTAAACTGCATAAGTCCTGATATCGTGAACGTAATTTCGCCACCATCGGAAATCGAAGACGCAACGGCCGCGTTGGGCTACGAAGTTCAACCGCCTGATCACACCGCGGCACCCTGTGCAATCGCCATGCACGGAGTGCATGCCGCCGTGCACCGTGCGCTGGAAAAACTGCCGCGAGGCTCGCTGCTTGACGTCGGAGCAGGGCAGGGGGCCATGTCCGACTGGGCGGCGGATACGGGTTTCGACGTGACGGCCGTGGATGTCGATCGTGACAACTTCAAATTGGCGACGATCCCATTTGTCGCCGCCGATCTCGGCAGGCAGTGGCCATTCGACGACAACCAGTTTGACGTAGTGCTGTCGGTCGAAGTGCTGGAACACGTCGAAAATCATTACCATTTTTTGAGGGAATGCTGCCGCATCTGCAAACCAAGCGGGCACATCATTATCAGCACGCCTAATTGTCATTCGATCGAGTCGCGCATCAATTACATGTTGACCGGTTACGACGATTGCGCCCCGCGGCCGATCGACCATGAGAACCCAAAGTACGGCAGCATCTACATGGAGCACATCCACCCCGCACCGATATCAACGATCGAACTCGGGCTGCGGCGCGGCGGTTTCAAAGTCGAGCAAATGCACTTTAGCCGCAGCCGCAGAGCGTCCACGCTGCTGCTGCCTCTGGTTTATCCGTTCATGTGGTGGCGGACGTATCGCCGCATGATTCTTTCCGAGCCAAATCAAAACCTCCGCCGGCGCAACCGGCGGATCATGAAGACATTGCTCAACCCCGGTTTAATGACCGGACGCGTCGCCGTTTACACTTGCCGCAAAGCACATGGGTCGTAAATCACGGGGCCCAAGGTATGGAGCAGAGTCAATCGACACCATTGATCTCGATCGTCACCCCGGTTTACCGAGGCGAGAAAACACTTCCGCAATTGGTGCGCCGCTGCAGGAAGGTTCTCGAATCGATCAGCAGCGATTTCGATATCGTCCTCGTCGATGACGGCAGTCCGGACGATTCCTGGCAGGCGATTGAGGCGGAATGCCATGCGGACCGCCGCGTCAAAGGCGTTAAGTTAAGCCGTAATTTCGGCCAGCACTGCGCCATTACGGCCGGCCTGGCGGAATGTCGGGGCCAGTGGATTGTGGTGATGGATTGCGATCTCCAAGACCGCCCCGAAGAAATCCCCCGGCTTTGGGCAGAGGCCAATGCAGGACATGACCTCGTCTTCGCCCGCCGCGCCCGCCGCTCGGACGGTGTTATTAAGCGGTTGACCTCCAAAATATTTTACCGCGTTCTCGGCTATTTGACCGAGACACAGCAAGACCCGGCCGTGGGCAACTTTGGAATTTATCATCGCAAAGTGATTGATGCCGTACTGGCAATGAACGACCAAGTCAAGTTTTTCGCCACGATGGTAAAGTGGGTTGGCTTTAATTCGTCGGCCATCGACGTAGAACACGACGAGAGAACTGATGGAGAAACGACTTATAGCTTAAAGAAGCTGATGGACCTGGCAATCAGCGTCATTCTGTCATTTTCCGACAAGCCGCTGCGACTGACCGTACGGCTTGGGCTGTTGATCTCAATGACGGCGGTCGGGTTTGCGTTATACAACATTTATCTGTACTTCGTTGGCCGCATTACTGTGCTGGGATTTACCAGCTTGATCGTTTCGATTTGGCTACTGTCGGGTGTCATGATCACGCTGATCGGAATGCTGGGGCTTTACGTTGGGCGGATCTTCGATCAAACAAAAAACCGGCCAACCTTCATCGTTGACCAACTGGTAAACGATTTGCAGGGTGGGGAACGGCCGGGCACCGTGAGTTTTCCGACAGCGGAAACTCCCCAACGAGTCGCCGGTTAGTGAAGCCTCTCTCCGCTCGCAGGAGGAGCGGTCAACAAATGCAAGCTGCAAAGCACGGCTGTTCGCAGCGACTCATTTCACCCATTTGATGCATGACCAACGGACGCGGGGAGTTGGTGAACGGACGATTTGAACGCATGAATACAACCAACCTGCAGTCAAAACACGATCGGGCGACCCCCTGGTGGTTGTGGGCGGTACTGGCGACCGCCTTGGTGTTGATCTTTCTTCGCGCCAACAGGAGCAATGACGATGTTCGTTTTTGGTCGTACGTTACAGCGTGTGCCCATGCCGATAATTGGCAAGGAATCTACGACAAAGAAAATAATCCATTTGCGTTCGCGCCCTATGGGCATTTATCCCTAACGATGCTTTTGTATCCGCTTGGCTATCTCTCGATGCCGGCGATGAGAGTCTTTTTAATTCTTGCAATTCTGGGCATGTGGTACGCGATGTTCAAGTTTATGCAGGACGGCATGCGAGAGCGGCGACTCGGCTTTCGCGGGTGGGTGCCGTGGGCCTCGGCGGGGCCGATGATCGGCATGATCCTGGCGGGCCGCTATTTGCTCAACGATCTGAATCTTAAGCAGTTGAACATGATTACGTTTACGTGCGGCTGTCTGGGGCTGTGGTTGATGATACCGGGAAAGAAATGGCCGGCGCAGTTCTGCGGTGGTGTGTTGCTGGCATTTTCGATTGGATTGAAACTGTTCACTCTGCCGCTGTTAGTAATGTTGGTGATCAAAGGCGACTGGCGCCGCGCCGCGGGCGTGTCGTTGGCGGCCATCGGAATCATTTGGCTTTTGCCCCGCGCGGTGCTAGGTTCGACACTCTACGAAGAACTGAGCGCAGTTAGCAACGCGGCGACATTAAACATGTGGCTGCAGGTGAAAGACACAACTCAGACCTGGAGTTTTTTGAATTTTGTCCACTACCGGATATTCGTCGATCCGCTTTGGTCAGGACTTGATGCCATGTCTCCGCGCGTGTATCAGTTGATTTGCGTACTGGCGACTGTCTTGATCGGGTTGCCGACGCTGCGGGTGCTGCTCCGCAGCCGTTGGCGCGATGAGAACGCGACCCGCCTCTGGGAAGAAATCGCTATGGTTGGCGTCGCCTGGGCGTTGATCGATCCGGACGGCCGAACAGCGCACTTTGTGACGCTTGTGCCAGCGTTTAGTTTGATTGCTTACCGGCGACTGGAAGCCTGGCACGACCGCCGCGAACCGCCGCACTGGTGCCAGTGGATGCTGTCTCTGACGATTGGACTGACAACACTTTGGCTCGTCCGACTGCCCGAACCGCTCGCGCATCACTGGTATATGCAATACGGACTATTCTCGACCGGCCTGTTTCTTCTCTACGGCATGACATATTACGAAATTCGCCACGCCGAGCGGTTCGCGGTCGCACAGGCAGCGGACGACCCCAAACCGCATCAGCAGTTAGCGGCCGCCTGAGAGCTCAATCCAGTGCATCGAACGGCTCTTTTACACCTCTGCTAAGCGGCCTGAGGCCACACCGCAAAAAGCAACTCGCGATAGACTGCTAGCGTCGATTCGATCATATGACGATCCGTAAAGTTCTCTGCCGCGTGAAGAAAAGCGCGGTCGGTCGTTATTTTGGAATTCGCGGAACACAACGCTGCAACAATCGCCTCGGCCATCGATTCCGGGTCACGCGGACGGGCCGTGTACGCAACCGGCCCCTCCGGTAAGTCGGTGCCAATGGCGTCCGCAATTCCCCCCACACCGGTCGTGACAATCGGCAGGCGGGCAAACATGGCATCGACCAGCGACGTACAGAGGCCCTCCAAGTTCGATGGCATGACAAACAGGTCTGCCGCCTGCAGCAAATCCGGAATATCGCCGCGATAGCCGAGAAACCGCACGCGGTGACCGATCCCCAGCGACCGGGCTTGTCGGCGCAGCGAAACTTCAAGTTCCCCCGACCCCGCCAGAGCAAGATGAACATTCGGAACCGCGTCAATCACGCGGGGCATCGCCTCGAGCAAATACTCGTGTCCCTTATGATCGGTCAAATTGGCAACCACCAAAATCAACTGCTCGTCGTCTTCAATTCCCAAGCCTACCCGACCACGACGGCGGTGCCCGGACTGTGCTCGCGACGGATCGACGCCGCTGTGGACAATCCGAATCATTGCATCGGGAATTCCGCCAACTCTACAAACCTGGGCGACCGGGTTTGAAATTGCGATGACAACATCCGCCAACCTCGTGAACTTGCTCGCGGATCGGATTGGAAAATCGACGCGGCGGGCTGCGACACGCAGCGGGATCCCCAAACCAAGCGAAGCGAGTCCAACCGCAGTCAGCGCGTGGCCATCGTGGGCGTGTGTCACGTCGGGGCCGATCTCTTTTAGCCATCGACGGGTCTGCCACAAACCGCTCGGGCCACGGCCACGCCGCCGAAATTCGCGGACTTCAAATCCGTCGCGACGTGTCCTCGCGGCAAACTCGCCCCCACGCCGCGCGAAAATGACGACTCGATGGCCTCGCTCGCGCAGACCGCGGATCAACAAACTCGCCTGCCCTTCGCCACCGTGCCAGGTCTGTTGTGTCGATACGTGGACGGTCGTTAATCTACTATCAGCCATCGGCGTTGCCACATCGTCTAAACGACCCCCGGACAGGCAGTCGAAAGTGGCCGGTGCGATCTCGCCCAGAGATGCTGCATCCGCCCGACTGCTTGCGCTGCCAGCGCCAACTTTACCCGCCTCCATCCCGCCAACCCAACCCCAATCGTGCTAGCACGAACTGCAATTGTGGCTCGGCTCCACTGCACGTTACATTCCCGGGATGAACCTTGCAATTTTCCTGCCAAACTGGGTTGGCGACGTCGTCATGTCCACACCCGCGCTCCGCGCGATGCGGGAACAGTTCGCCAATGCGCATCTGATCGGCATTATGCGACCGTATATTTCGGACGTACTGAGTGGAACGGAGTGGCTGGATGAGCAACTTTTCTACGATCCCCGATCCAAGGCTCCCGACATGCGGATTTTGCCACTCCTACGTCAGCTGCGGAAACGAGATATCGACACGGCTTTGCTGTTCACCAATTCGTTTCGCACGGGAATGATGGCCTTCCTCAGTGGCGCCAGACGGCGAGTGGGATACGCGAAATATGGACGCGGTCCGCTGTTAACTGACACGCTCCGGTTTCAAAAACTCCGCGGACGGTCTGTTCCCGCGCCAACACTGGATGCCTACCTAGAGCTTACCGTTCTACTCGGCTGCAAACCAAAATCGCGAGAGACTGAATTGGCGACAACCGGCGACGACGAACGTCGGGCGGATCACGTGTGGGATCAACTTGGTTTGCCGAATGGACGCGAAGTGGTCGTTTTAAATTCAGGAGGAGCCTACGGGTCCGCAAAATCCTGGCCCATTGAGTACTTTGGAGAATTGGCGCGACGCATCGCTCAACACCATGCGTTAAGCGTGCTTGTCATTTGCGGTCCCAAGGAACGACAACTCGCCGCGCAGATCGCACTGCATGCGAATCACCGCCGTGTCGTGAGCCTGGCCGATCAGCCCTTCAACATCGGTCTGTCCAAAGCGTGCGTGCGGCGATCTCGTCTGATGGTGAGTACCGACAGCGGGCCTCGGCACTTTGCCGCCGCGTTTGACGTGCCGGTGATCACTCTATACGGACCAACACATATAGAATGGGGTGACACGCATTACGCCCGGGCCATCCATCTTCAGGAAGACATGCCGTGCGGGCCTTGCATGAAAAGAGTCTGTCCGGAGGGACACCACCGCTGCATGCGAGACCTCACCGTGAACCGCGTCTACAGCGAAGTGGCCAAGCAACTTGACCAACCCCGGCGAATCGAAGCCGCGTAAGCTGCCGTCAATAAGTAAGACTGGCGAGCTCTTTAAACTGGCTTAAAGGACTTCGATTTGATTATCGACACCCAAGTCATCGGCCAGCTGCATCGCGGCGTGCTGAGCCAGCTGATACGCGTGATAAGTCGAACAAAAACCCTGTAATACAATGTGTGTCCCGGTAATCATCACAGCCAAGTTATGAACACGGCCATTTGTCTCTCGCCAGACTGTATGCCTGATTTGACGGACCAATTGGTCCATCCCGCTCAGTTGCTCGACCGATTCAACAACCGTACCAGTCGCACGCGACTGGCCGCGTTGGTTCGTTACTTCATCCTTGATCATCTCAATTTCCGTTCCCACGTTGGACTCAACCCCACAGGTCATCGCCAGCCGCTGAAGCGAGGCAGTTCGGGCTGATACACAACTTCAAGTTACGGGCGCGTCCTTGCATTACCGACAGGTCATCCTCGCCCTGTCACCAAACGCTTGACCAACCTACACATTGCCGACATCCCGCGCCGCGTAAAGTTCAGTCAACATTGATGGAATTAACCAGCTGCACGTCCGGAGCAGCCGCGCGGACGGCCTCCTGTGCCAATTGCTTGTGGTAAAAACTGCTCACACGACCCCGCAGCAACAAAGCGTCTTCGCGGCGGGCGACACTCAGGTCGCGAAGTTCGTAAACGGGACTAGATACAAGCGCGACCTGCGCCTGCCGGCAACAGTCCTCCACCGTTAACTCGGGCATTAAGAATGGTCTCCTCCGTGCTGACCCACAAGCCATCGTCATTCAATGTATGGTGCTAGCGGTTCGCCGGTCAAGGTCACCATCCGGGTTCGGAATTATCCGCTGCGGACAAGTTGCTAGCATCGTCTCAACAGACTGAAGGTTAACTGGAGACGTCGATCGCAGCCCGCACCGTACACATTCGCAGGTGGGAATCGCCCCCGCTTCACCCACCGTTGTCCGTACCGACAAGCCCCCGCAATCTGAGATAGGCGATTACCTCGTCGGCCAAGGTCGGTGCATCCTTTTCACCGGCGTCCAAAACAACCTCGGCTCGATCGGGTGGTTCGTATGGATCGTCGATACCGGTAAAACCCTGGATCTCCCCCGCGCGGGCTTTCTTGTAGAGTCCCTTCGGGTCACGCTGTTCGCAGACTTCCAGTGGTGTATCTACAAATACCTCCACGAAGTCACCTTCTTGCAGCTGACCTCGAACACGATTGCGATCACGTCGGTAGGGACTGACAAAAGCCGTTAAAACGACAATTCCCGCTTCGGCAAACAGCTTGGCGACCGCGGCGATACGACGGATGTTCTCTTCGCGATCCTCCGCCGAAAATCCAAGCCCAAACCGCTCCGCAAAGGCCTCACCGTGCCGCGGTTCCAGCAGCAAAGGCGTGGCGTTCAAGCCGTGTCGGACATTGTCGCCATCGAGTATGCAAACATGCACGCCCAGCCCATGTAACTTGTGGTCCACCAGGTTGGCGATGGTGCTTTTTCCCGATCCGGAAAGTCCCGTAAACCACACCACACAGCCACGATGGCCGTTCAGCGCCTCGCGCTGTTCGCGCGAGACACTTTGCTCGTGCCAGTGCACACCACCGCTTTCGTTGGGCATTTTCGTGACCCTCTCGGTCGAACACAGATCGGCAAGCGATCATAGCCCAGGCCGGTACGTCAGGCAATGCGACGACGCGCTGAAGTCACGTCAGTCATCTGGTCCGTGGTCGCGATGTCCGTGATGGTGATTGGCGTGATTTCCACCATGAACATGCGGGGGCTCAAGGAATCGAATGCCATAGGCGAGCACGACGCCGAAAATGAGCGCCAAACTCAATTTAATTCGATCATGAGAGTGAAACTCTAATTCCGGCAGCAGGTCCCCCATCGAAATACAGAGAAAAATTCCGGCTGAAAACGCCAACGCGATGCCGATTACCGTATCTTGCGTCGGAGATTGCTGGACTCCCAGATAAAACAGTGTCGCACCGACCGGACACATCGTTGCGTAGGCACAATTTGCGAGTTGTTGTGATCGACGAGACCACCCCCCGGCGGCCATCAGTGCCGTAATCGATAGAGAGTCCAGCGGTTTGTGTAAAAGAATTCCAACAAAAACCGCGAAGCCAAGCAGCACGGCATCGGGCATCTCCTGCTTGTCATTTAAGACACTCGCCGAAAGTGCGACACCGTCGAGTAACGTGTGCAGCGACAACCCGAGAAAAATACCAACCCAACGGTGGCCAGCAGTTGTCGAATGTTCATGCCCGTGATGATGATGGGAAGTACCATGGCCGCTGCTCTGGTCGTCCGGCCGCTGGCCGGAATTTAACGAATCGCTACCGTCATGGTCAGGCCCCATTTCTTCAGCCGGCGCGTGATGATGAGAATGGAAAAAACGGACCAAGAAAAACGTCGTGAGCAGTCCCAGCATCAGCCAAAAAATGGCGTCATCCAACGGCACACTCGGATTAACTGCGTGCGGCAACAGGTGGAACAAGCCAATTCCCAGCATCAGCCCGCCCACCGCACTCATCATTAGCTGCAATCGCATGTGCGTTAAACGTATCAACGACGGCAGCCAGCCGCCAAAGAGCGAGGCGAGCACAATCAGGACACAATAAACGGCGAGTGTTGCAGTTGGTGGCATTTGGCAGTTCGCAAAAGCAAATTTCCGCTTTTGCAATTAGTATGCACCTAACTTCGACTGTCAACAAGGTCCGGTGCTGGCAATTCGCCTGCTTGACAATTCGTTCCCGGCAGCCAATACTTAATTAATCAACCAATCGTTTAAGCATAGGTAACCCCGATGCCGGAAGCCACATGCAAATCCGAAGATCACCGTCAGGACAACCGCCACGTGGCCGAACTGCCGCTTTGCGAGCGGGCGGCCGGAATATTCGCGGCGCTTGGCGATCCCAGGAGACTGCAACTGTTGTCGTTACTTCATGGCGGTGAAATGTGCGTGTCGGAGATCGCCGATGCCCTAAGCGACAATCTGCCCGCAGTTTCACAACGCCTGAAGTTGCTGCGTGGCGAGAGCATTGTCAGCTCGCGCCGCGCGGGAAAACACGTTTACTACTCACTGGACGACCAGCACGTCGTCGATTTGGTATCCAATGCCCTGGCACATGCCGAAGAACACCGCCGATGAATAGCAACCGCGACTCTTTAAAGGAGAATTGCCGTGACAAACTCAACACACTCCGGTCATGACCATCAACATGGCCCCGGCTGCGGACACACCCCCGTCGAGCACGATGGACACATCGATTATTTGCACGATGGGCACCTCCACCATCAACTCGAAGACGGCACGGTTGAAGAACACACGATCGGCGCATCCGAAACGAACCCGACTGGCTGCACGGCAGGCCACAATTGCGACGGACACGACGCCAATCATGTCCACAGTCCGAATTGCGGACATGAAACGGTTCCACACGATGACCATGTTGACTATCTGGTCGACGGCCATTTACATCACCCGCACGGCGACCACTGCGACGATCACGGTCAACTCGACGTGAAGTAACAGAATGAACGACAGCGCAGCACCTCAAATTTGTCAGCACTACTTGGTAGAACGTAGCGTCGATGTGTGCGAGAAAATCTGTGGCCAAAAAAGAATCATTCACAAAGATGACCGTTGACGAAGCTCGTGACCGCCTGCGGGCCGCAGGCTTGCGATGCACAGCGTGCCGGATCGCCGTGCTCCGCCATTTGGCCGGACGCAGCAATCCGGTCAGCCATGCCGAAGTTGCCGAACCGCTGGCTGCCGATGGTTTCGACAATTCGACGATCTACCGCTCGCTTGTTGAATTTTCTGAAGGTGGTCTAACCGCGAGACTTGACGTCGGCGACCACGTTTGGCGGTTTGAACTGCTAAGCCCCGATCAGGAAATCACAGATCACGCCCATTTCATGTGCGTCGACTGCGGTCAAGTCACCTGTGCCGACGATGTTTCGGTTCGCGTCACCGGAAAGAGTAAATCCGATTTAGGACAGGTCACCGAAGTCCTCCTCAAGGGGCGTTGTCCGACGTGCCAGTGACACGCATTTTACTCTCTGGCGACAAGTTACGCTCTGGCGACAAGGGCCGAAGAACAAGGGTCAAAGGGGTGGAAGCGTAGTAGATCTCAACGAATTTCACCGCGGCCAGACCACATCTTCTCTCATCGCATCCGGGGAGACAGACCATTAGATAGCAGCCACTTAGTCGATCCCGGCCAACTCGCACAGATTCGACAGCATTACCGACTCAGGACAACTCCAAACGAGAAAGAACATCGCCTCGCGGCACCAGCGACCAACGGGATGGCCTGCTACATAGCCCGTTCCTTTGGCGGCAGCCAGCGCAGCCTGTGTCGCCCGCAACACCAAACTGTTCGCAGCGGTCCGTAGTTGCTCACTGCTGCAGACCGGATTTCCAGCCGCCAGGCCCAGCAGACTCTCTTCTAATTCGGCCTGCTCACCGCACAGACCCGCAGTCGCCTCACGCAAATCCGACCGATGTTCGCACTCGGCCGCCAAAAACTCGAGCGCGCGGCCCGCCAAGCCAACCGCCAGCGCTGAAGTTTGCAGCCCCCCCGTCTTGGCACCGCTGGCGCCCGCAATCACATTTTCTTTCGGCCCCTCGAGAAGCCACTTTCGATCGAGTTTCACACCGTTCAGACGAACCGCACCGGTACGGCTCGCCGTCAGCGCCACTAGCTTGGCCGGATCATCGGTGCCGACTCCATACAGATCCATCGGCAGTATCGCCAGCAACTGTCGACCGTCGTCAAGTTGTGCGCCGATCAGCACCCAATCCGCCCGCTCGCCGCCGGTAACCCACGGGCTAAATCCGTCCAACAAAAATCCATGATCTGACTCTTCCGCCCGCAATGCCGTCCCCGCCAGGTGGCGACGACTCGTCGTCAGATGTGAAATCCCCAAAGTGGTGAACGCATCGCCAACAAGCAAATCGTGCAGTAACTCGCCTTTAAGCTCATCGCTGCCTGTCGCGGCAAGCCTGCGTATGGCGCCGGTTGCTTGCGTCAGAATAAAAGTCGTTGTCATGCACGCGGCGCTCAACCTCACATAGCCGCGCATCAAATCAACTTCCGTCCATCCCAACCCACCGTCTTCGGCCGCCAAAAACCAGCGGTAAACGCCGTACCGCGCACACAGTTTAAGCTGCGTATCCGGCCACTGCCCGGCCGCGTCGACCTCTTCGGCAGACGAGGCCAGCGCGCGGCAAAGCGTGTCCAGCGAGGGATCATCCGGCGAACTAATAACCTCTGACATAGTCGGATTTCAGTCGATTGTTGAATTGAGGGTGGAACCGGGCACCAATTCAACTTAGCCGGATGCGGAATCATGAGCAACTCATCACACACGCTCCGCACAAACAAGGCTATTTACGGTTTGGCGAAAACCGTATAATTCGCCGGTCGTTTTTCATGACACTTTCCGCAAAATTGAATTCCCGCAATGAGTCAGATCCAAGAACTTCCGCCCGAACCGAAACGCCTACCAATCGGCGAAGAAATGTCTGCCGAAGCGCTTTATGACAAGTGCACGGCATTGGCCCGCAACCTCTGGTGGTCCTGGCACGCCGACGTGGTCAACCTGTTCCGCGACCTCGACCCCATCCGCTGGCGGCAGTTAGACCACAATCCAATTGCGCAGCTATCCGAGTTCACACCCGAACGGCTGGAGACGCGGGCGAGCGAACTGGTTCTGTACAGCCGTATCAATCAGGCTCATCGGCGCTTGAAAGAATACCAGGCCGCCAAAGCAACTTGGGGGCGAACACACGCCGGCGTGCTCGGCGCCCGGCCGGTCGCGTATTTCTCTGCCGAATTCGGCATCCACGAATCCGTGCCCATTTACTCCGGCGGTTTAGGCATCCTCTCGGGCGACCACATTAAAAGCGCCAGCGGCCTCGGCATTCCATTGGTCGCTGTAGGACTATTTTACGACCAAGGTTATTTCCGGCAGCGGCTAGATCTCGAAGGATACCAGGTCGAAGAGTACCAAGACACTCGCGTCGAAAATCTACCGATGGAACCGGCTGTGGGCCGTGATGGACAGCCCATCACAGTTGAAATTGAAACTCGAGGCGACACGTTATTCGCCAAAGTTTGGCTGATGCGGGTCGGCCGCGTGAACCTATACCTGTTTGATTGCGATGTCGAAGGCAATCAGCCGGAAGATCGCGAATTGACAAGCCGCCTCTACGGCGGCGACCACCGCACCCGTATCCGCCAAGAGTTGGTGCTTGGCGTCGGCGGCGTTCGAGCACTGCGGGCACTCGGCATCGACCCGGGCGTCCTGCATCTGAACGAAGGGCATAGTGCGTTTGCGGGACTGGAGATGATCCGCAAAACCATGAAAGACGACGGGGTATCATTCGACGAAGCCCTCCGCGATGTCGCGAGGAAAACGGTGTTCACGACACATACGCCTGTCCCCGCAGGTCACGATCGCTTTGACGGCGATCTGATTGAGGAGCACCTCGGACCGCTTCGCGATCAACTCGGCATCGCTCGCGAACAATTCATGGGCTTAGGCCGCGTCGAGCCGCAAAATGACGGAGAGTCGTTCTGCATGACCGTCCTGGCGCTAAAACTCTCGCGCTGTGCCAACTCAGTCAGTGCGCTGCACGGACATGTCAGCCGTCGTATGTGGGCACACCTTTGGCCGTGGCGAGTCGAAGAAGAGATCCCCATCGGACACATCACCAACGGGGTCCACATCCCGAGCTGGCTCGCCTTTCAAATGCGGCAGCTTTATGACCGCTATTTTCCGGGAAAGTGGTTCCGGCGGATGGGAGAACCCGAAGTTTGGCAACACATTTTTAACATCGATCCGGGTGAGCTATGGGAAACGCACTATGCCCTGAAGAGCCTGATGATCGATTTCGTCCGCCGCCGCATCAGCCGCCAATGCCGCCGCCGCGGTGAAAGCGACGAAGTGGTTGACGCGGCTCGCAATCTACTCGACCCAAACATTCTGACGATCGGATTTGCGCGGCGGTTCGCCACCTACAAACGCGCCGACCTAGTCTTCAAAGATATCGAACGCATCTCGGCGCTGCTGCAGGATCAAGAGCGGCCGATCCAGTTCATTTTCGCTGGTAAAGCGCATCCGGCCGACGAACCTGGAAAACAGCTCATTAAGCAAATTGCGAACATGCGACACGACGAACGCACAGCAGGGCGCGTCGTGTTTGTGGAAGACTACGATGTCAATGTCGGCCGCCATCTGGTGCAAGGGGTCGACGTTTGGCTCAACAACCCCCGCCGCCCACTAGAAGCGTCTGGGACCAGCGGACAAAAAGTCGTACTCAACGGGGGGCTGAATCTATCGATTCTGGACGGTTGGTGGGCGGAAGCATACGACGGTGAAAATGGCTTCGCGATCGGCCCGGGCCGCAACCACGCATCGGACGAGGCAACCGACGAACGCGACGCCTTGGCGTTGTATGAAGCGCTCGAGAATGAAGTCGTACCAATGTATTACGATCGTGACGTCGATGGGCTGCCGCGCCGTTGGATCGAGCGGATGATGAATTCAATCGGCTCTTTGGCTTGGCGGTTCAGCGCTCACCGCATGGTCATGGACTATTGCCGCACGGCTTACGTTCCGGCCGCCGGTGGTTTAAGCTGCGACATGGGTGTCCGGTAACAACTCGTAAGGGCGTGTCTGCCCCTTTACAGCGCCCGCCGGATGCGTCGGCGCGGGCGGCCTCCCGGCTTTAACGGAGGCGCTGGTTTCGCGGCGGCATCATCCTTCGGCTCTTGTTCCTGCTTGACTGGAACCGCAACCGACTCGAAGTCCCGCATCTCGTCACGGACCAACAGTTTGTTAATCCGCACCTCGATTCGAGTAAGTTCACCGCCTTCTTCCGGAGTAACAAACGAATAGGCGACACCCTCCTTGAGCCCTTCTTTGCTCATGCGTCCCGTCCGGCCAACTCGGTGGACATAGTCGTCGCAAAACGCCGGAATGTCGTAATTAATAATGTGTGAAATGCCGGTGACATCAATTCCCCGGCCAACGACATCGGTCGCAATCAAGATCTGTACCTTCCCTTCTCGAAAACGAGACATGACGCGATCGCGGGCACTTTGAGCCAGATCTCCGTGAATACAGGAGACGTTGTGCTTGTGTTTTTTCAGCCGGTTGGCAATCTGGTCCGTGCGGCGTTTTGTGCGGCAAAACACAATGGCCTGCCTCGGCTGCTCGCGCTGAAGGAGCCTCTGCAGCAGGTCGTATTTCCGGTTTTGATCAACCGTAAAATAAAACTGTTCGATGGTCCCTGCCGCGATATCCTGCGGCGAAAAATCGAGCGACTCTGGATTCTGCATGTAACGCGTGGCAAGCCGCTGGACAGGTGGCGGCACCGTTGCGCTGAGCAGCATCGTCTGACGATCTCTCGGGCAGCGTCGCAGGATTTTTTCGATATCCGGCCTGAATCCGATATCCAGCATTCGGTCGGCCTCGTCCAGAACTACGAACAAAATATTGCCTAGGTCAAGAGTCCCGCGACTGAGATGGTCCAAGACACGGCCGGGGGTGCCAATTACAATGTCGATCCCTCGCGCGAGTTTTTCAATTTGGCTGCGGATCGGTTTGCCGCCATATACCGCAGCGACTTTAGCTTTTTGCCCGTGCGCCAGCTTAACGACCTCGCCACACACCTGAACAGCCAATTCACGGGTAGGCACGAGCACTATCGCCTGAGGCCCGCGCGACCTAGTTTGCTGAAGCTGTTCCAAAATCGGAATTGCGAACGCCGCGGTCTTGCCCGTGCCCGTTCGGGCCTGGCCAATAACATCGGCGCCGTCGAGCGCACGCGGAATCAAACCGGCTTGAACTGGTGTGGGCGCAGCATACTCGGCATGCTCGACTGCCTTCATCATGATGTCAGACAGCCCCAAGTCCGAAAAACCCACGTCGTTATGCGGCAGCGCCTCGGTCATCGTCTATCTACGTTATCTAAAGAATTCTCAACCAGTAAACTGCACCGCCCACCACTAACTAACCCTAGCAGGCACAATGACTTCCGTCAACTCAAGATATACTCGGCGCAAAAAAACAGCCTGTCTTGTTCCGCTTAGACTAGCCGACTTGAACCTATTCACCCGCTCGTCAGACTTCCCGCCGCAAAAACTGTAGACCGGTTACTTCTTCTTGGATCCTTTTTCGCCGACGCCATCGCCTCCCTTTTCATGGCAACCTTTCTCTCGATTGCCACCTTTCAAACTCTTCAAACCACAGTCCATCTGCTGAACATTTCTTCGGCCGCGTGCACGGCACTGCGACAGGCGAGAATGGAACCAAGCCGCATCAGCGCAGAAAGTTTCAATACAGGCAGAATTAGACCACTATCCACCGGCGGTCATTACGTCACTCGTGATGAAACAGACCATCACAAACGCGATGCTCAGCGCCAAGTTAATCGTATCGGGCGTCATGCCGTTAAATCCTATAGCTGTTATTGCCGCATCCTAGGGCACCAATAGTTCAATAGTTAGTTTCGCCGTGTAGCGTACAGGTTGTTTCGGCAATCTAAGCAGGCAGCAATTACTTCGCGGTCCGGCGGTCAATCAATGCGGCCAGCGTGGCAACTTTGCGCAACTCCAACATTCGCTACGACACTCGCGAAGACCCGTACGCTGAGCAGGCACATGCGGGCGACCGTACAATTCGTGCACACCATTCGTGGCAACCGCCAGCGGCGGAATAACCGTGCGCGGCAGCCTAAGACCAACGGCCGCCACTACCATTCTCGTCGCCCTTACCCTCTTGGTCGTTTCCGCTACTGACGGCCGAGATATATTGCGACCAACTTTCGAGCTGTTCGATGGTCAGGCTGTTCTCGCGAGTGATTTCGTGCTTCAATTCGGTTTCCGTTCCTTGCACTTTCACCATGATCGTCAGCCGGCCGTTCTCCAGATATCGAAAACGCACATCGATTGGCGTCTCCGCCGGCAAATCTTGCGGTAGGTCCCGAACGACACACTTGCCAATCTGCGAACAGTCCTCTGGAGTGGCGCTTTCACCTTCGACGATTTGGACCAGAATGGACTTCTGCCCGGCTCGTTGCGTCTTGAAAACCCGTCGGGCACTCACCGGCAACGGCGTGTTCCGCGGGATCAAGATCGCGTTACGGCGGCGCTGCGTTTTGGGGTCGGTCGCCACGACTCCGAGACTATGGGAATTGACATTCTTGATGTCAAAAGCGGGCGGCGCACCACCCGCTTTGTCCAGTATCAGCTTGGCTCGCAGCGCCGCACCGTGCGCGACAGCCTCGTCGGCAGATACACTGCGGTCCGGCTCTTTGCCGGTCAGCCGTTTGAGCATCTCGATCACCATGGGCATCCGCGTCGAGCCACCCACCATCAGCACGAGATCAATCTGGTCCCAGCTCAGACCCGCGGCCTGCAGCGTTTGTCGCGTGGTGAATTCGGTTCGGTCAAGCAAATCCCGCGTTATTTCCTCAAAGCGTTCTCGGGTCATTTCGATACGCACGGCCTGACCGCGATAGTCGCACGTGACGGACACTTTATTGCGGGCAGAAAGTGTCCGCTTGGCATCTTCGCACTCGCGCCAAAGCCGTCCGAAAGTGCAAGGATCCTCGCGTGGGTCGAGTCCGTGATTTCGAATGAACTCTTCAGCCACAAAATCCACGATCCGCTGATCCCAGTCTCGCCCTCCCAGTAACACGTCGCCGTCGGTCGCCAGTGCCGTAAAATCCGTCCCGCTAATTTCCATGACGGTAACGTCAAACGTACCACCACCTAGGTCGTACACCAAAATTTTCTTGTCTTCTTTGTCGTCCCCATCGCCCGTGAGGACTCCCGTGGAATAGCCGAAGGCGATGGCAGCGGCCGTCGGCTCGTTGATGATGTCCAGAACCTCGAAACCCGCCATCTGACCGGCGTCTTGCGTGGCCTTTCGCCGCACTTCGTCGAAGTACGCGGGCACCGTAATAACAACTTTATTGATCGGGCCTATCTGCTGCTCGGCGTCATTTTTCAACTTACGGAGGATGAACGCCTGAATCGCCTCGGGCGGATACTGGCGGCCCTCGAGCAATTTATGAAATGCGCGATGCCCTAAATCGCGCTTGGCACATTCGGCCACCGCTTCGGCGTCCGTGGCGACAGCCTTCAACGCTTCCTTGCCGACGACCACCGTGCTTCCTTCGAACAACACGGCGCTGGGCGTCACCAAATCGCCTTCCGCATTGACCAACGTCGTGGGGCGGCCCGACTCATCCACATATGCGACCGCCGAATAGGTAGTCCCCAAGTCGATGCCGAAAGGCTTATTATTTGTTGTCATCTCTACTTTGTCTGTTCCGGAAAAAGAAATAGCCCGCGGTACCGTCGCGGCGGACTCGTAAATCGTTCAATTCGCCCCTTACCCCACCATTTTAAGTGAAGCTGAAAGGATAGCAAAGGTCCGGCCTTCCAGGGACGCAGCGATCCGGCCGCAGGCTGCCTAATCATCCAACGCCTCATCACACAATGCGTCCGTCGGAAAGAAGCTACTCTGCTCACATGTACTTTGGGTTACTAATTCGCCATCCGGAAACTACCCGCCTTTCGACCCAGCCGTTTCGTTTTTTCTCGAACTACACACAGGTCTATTGACTCCCTGCCTTATAGTGTAACAATTACACTAAGATAGTGGAGAATCCAACAGTGACCATCAGACAACCGCCCCAAGCCGACGACCTCGCACTGCTAACAGATCTTTACCAGCTGACGATGGCCTTGGGATATTGGAAAGTCGGTCGCGGAGAAGAGCGGGCGGTATTCCACCACTTTTTTCGTGAAAATCCGTTCCGCGGCAGTTACGCCGTGGCTGCCGGACTGGCTGACGTCATTGAATACTTAAATAACTTGAAGTTTTCCAACACAGCGATCGAATACCTGGCGAGCCTGACGGGCAATGACGGGCAGCGATTATTTCCGAATGAGTTTCTAACTTATTTACGAAACCTCGAGTTTGCGTGCGACGTCGACGGGATTCCCGAAGGCACGGTTGTATTTGCACAGGAGCCACTGATTCGCGTCTGCGGCTCAATACTTCAGTGTCAAATCGTCGAAAGCGCGCTGCTGAACTTTGTCAACTTTCAAACGCTTGTGGCCACCAAGGCCGCGAGAATCTGCGAGGCAGCAGCAGGCGACGCGGTCATCGAATTCGGCTTACGCCGCGCACAGGGAATGAACGGCGCGCTGGCCGCCAGTCGAGCGGCCTACCTTGGCGGCTGCGTTGCCACGTCAAACGTACTGGCCGGAAAGCGGTTTTCGATTCCGGTCAAGGGCACGCATGCGCATAGCTGGGTCATGTCGTTTGACGATGAAGCAGAGTCCTTCAATCAATACGCCGACGCGCTACCCAACAATTGCATTTTTCTCGTCGATACATTCGATACCATTGGCGGTGTTCGCCGGGCAATTGCGACGGGGCATCGCTTGCGCGAACAGGGACACGAAATGGCCGGCATTCGTCTCGATTCAGGCGACTTGGCCTACCTCAGTATTGAGTCGAGACGGTTGCTGGACGAAGCGGGATTTCCGGACGCGGCGATTGTTGCCAGCAACGATCTCGACGAACAGATGATCCACGATCTCAAGCAGCAAGGTGCCAAGATCAACGTCTGGGGCGTCGGCACGAAACTCGCCACGGCTTACGATCAACCAGCGCTCGGGGGCGTTTATAAGCTGACGGCGATTCGCAAGCCCAGCGGAGATTGGCAACATCGAATCAAACTTTCGGAGCAGCCCATCAAAGTCACGACGCCCGGCATCCTACAAATCCGGCGATTTCGTCGGCAAGACACCTTGATCGCGGACATGATTTACGACGAGCTAACGGGAATTGCCGAACCGACGCAAATCGTCAAAACCAAAGACGCGACGCCAGAGTGCCGAATCAACGTAACAAGTGAATATGATGACCTTTTGGTGCCCATCTTTCGCCAGGGCACAAAAGTTTATCAGTCGCCCGCGTTGGACGAGTCGCGGATGCTGGTGAAATCGCAACTGCGATCGCTGCATCCAGGTGTGCGCAGGCTGCGAAACCCGAACGAATTTCCGGTCGGCTTGGAGGCAAATCTGTTTGAGTTAAAAACCAGGCTCACCCGGGAGGTGCGCAATGGTATTTAGGCATCGCTCTGCGACCCAAACCGCCGGCCGGGACCGATTCCTCCTCCTTCGCTGTCCCGTCGGGTTACCGTGAAAATGCTACAACTCGCGCTGTGCAACCAATAAGGCCACAAACATGCAACTGATCAAGGTCGCTGCAACGGCAGTCAACCAAACACCGCTTGCCTGGGAAGCCAACAAGGCAAACATCCTCTCCGCGATCCGCACGGCCCGCGACAACGATGTCAGCATATTGTGTCTTCCTGAACTATGTATCACGGGTTACGGCTGCGAAGACGCTTTCCACGCGCCGGGTGTTTGCGAAACGGCGCTGTCGGTACTTAAGGAACTTCTCCCGGAAACGCAAAACCTCATTTTATCCGTGGGCCTGCCGGTTCAATTTAGCGGCGGGCTATTTAACGCCGCTTGTCTGATCACAGATTGCCGGATCGTTGGATTCGCCGCGAAGCAAAATCTGGCCGGAGAAGGTATTCACTACGAGCCGCGTTGGTTCAAACCATGGCCCGCTGATACACACGCGGAGTTGGAAGTCGGCGGGCAATCTCATCCGTTAGGCGATCTGATTTTCGATTGTGGCGGAGTTTTAATCGGCTTTGAAATCTGCGAAGACGCCTGGGTCGCGGATCGTCCTGGTCGCGACCTGTCGGCGGGCGGCGCAGACGTGATTTTGAATCCCAGCGCCAGTCATTTTGCGTTCGGCAAACAAGAAATTCGTCGACGTTTTGTGCTGGAGGGATCGCGGGCGTTCGGCGTCACTTATGTTTATGCAAATCTACTGGGGAACGAAGCGGGACGGGCGATCTATGACGGGGGCACCATGATCGCCAGCGGGGGACAGATGCTGCGGGAAGGCCCTCGCTTTTCGTTCCGCCACGATGTTTTGACGACGGCGATCGTGGATATCGACGCCACCCGATTGCAGCGGACACGGGTCAACAGTTTTCAACCGGACGTGACCGACGAACGATCGTCACCGGTGCGGCAGACGTTTCAGTTTCCGAGCATTCCCCCCACCGCCGAGAGTGCCACGGTCGCCGCCTGGGAAAGCGGCGATTCTGTTAAGGAAGAGGAATTTTCCCGGGCTGTTGCACTTGGCCTGTTCGATTACCTACGTAAGAGCCGTTCCCACGGATTCGTTGTTTCGTTGAGCGGTGGTGCAGATTCGGCGTCCGTGGCAACGCTGGTCGCGTTGGCCATACGTTTTGCCATCGATGAATTAGGCATTGACGGCCTGCGGCAAAAGCTGGGTTATATTTCAGAATTGGATGGGCAGCTAACTCCGAACGAGATCACTCGACAACTGCTGACTTGCGTCTATCAGTCGACTCGCAACAGTAGCGATACGACTCGCGACGCCGCCCGCGCGTTGTCCGCCGCGATAGCAGCCGAGTTTTTCGAATTCGATGTCGACAATATCGTTCAAGAGTACGTTCAAATCGTGGCGACCGGGGTTGGTCGTGAATTGACCTGGGACCGCGATGACGTGGCGCTGCAAAACATTCAAGCTCGGGCGAGGGCACCGGGAGTGTGGATGGTCGCCAATCTGCGCGGTGCCTTGCTGCTTTCGACCAGTAACCGCAGCGAGGCGGCTGTCGGCTACGCGACGATGGATGGCGACACCAGCGGAGGGCTATCACCGATCGCCGGCATCGACAAGGCATTCCTGCGGCACTGGCTTGTCTGGATGGAGCGGCAGGGTCCCGACGGCGTCGGCCAGGTAGCGGCTTTGGCCGAGGTTAATGCCCTGCAACCGACCGCCGAACTGCGGCCTTTGTCGGCCGGACAGACCGACGAGGACGATCTCATGCCGTACGAAGTACTCGATGCCATCGAACGCGCGGCCATTCGCGACAAGCATATGCCGTTGGATGTGTTTCGTTTGATCGAAGTTCAATTCACTCAGTTTCCACGTGAGCAACTTGGAGTTTGGACGGAAAAATTCTTCCGGCTGTGGACTCGCAATCAATGGAAGCGAGAGCGCTATGCGCCGTCGTTTCATTTAGACGACGAGAACCTTGACCCCAAAACCTGGTGCCGGTTCCCAATTCTTTCCGGCGGCTTCGAACGTGAGTTGGCCGAACTAAAAGCCGCATTACTGAAACCTGAAGACTGAAACACTCGCGTCAATGTCCTTCACCTACAAATATGCGCATCCAGCCGTGTCAGTCGATTGTGTCGTTTTTGGGCTCGCCAATGCGGCTTTAAAAGTTTTGTTGATTCAGCGAGATCAACCGCCGTTTGCCGGTCTCTGGGCGTTGCCTGGCGGATTCGTTGAAATCGACGAGAGCCTGGAAGACGCCGCACGCCGAGAGTTGAAGGAAGAGACAGGCGTTGGTCGAATTTATCTTGAGCAGTTGTACACTTTTGGTGATCCAGACCGCGACCCGCGCGAGCGTGTCATCACGGTTGGTTACTTTGCGCTGGTAGCCATGAAAGACTACCGAGTCCGCGCCGCCTCCGACGCCCGCGCGGCCAATTGGTTCGCCTTGGACTCGATGCCGAAACTTTCGTTCGATCACGCCACGATCATCAACACGGCCCATCAGCGACTAAAAAATAAAGTCCGCTATCAACCGATTGGTTTCGAGTTATTGCCCAGCAAATTTCCTCTCCGCAGTCTGCAGCAACTATACGAAACGATTCTTGACGAACCGATCGACAAGCGCAACTTTCGTAAAAAGATACTCAGCATGGATATCCTCGTCGAATTAGACGAAGTCGAAACCGATGTTGCGCACCGGGCAGCCAGACTCTATCAATTCGATAAACGCAAATACAACCGTTTGGTCAACGACGGATTTAGTTTCGAAATCTAACCGTCGAGCAAAACCACCTCGGACGCTTACGGGCATCGGGCAACCAATGAAGGCACTAATCCTCGTCGATGTTCAAAATGACTTCGTCTCCGGGGGGGCGCTGGCCGTGCCGGACGGCGACCAAATCGTGCCCATCGCAAACCGAATCATGCCGCAATTCGATCGTACTATCGCCACCCAAGATTGGCATCCCGCGGATCATGCAAGTTTCGCCAGCCAGCACGAAGGCAAACAAGTAGGCGATGTCATCGACCTCGACGGTCTGGACCAAATCCTCTGGCCGGACCACTGTGTCCAGGACACGCCGGGCGCTGATTTCGTCAATGCTGTGAATCTAGCCCGCATCGACGCCGTATTCCAAAAGGGTACTGACCGCGCGATCGACAGCTACAGCGGCTTTTTTGACAATGGCCAACGCAGGGCCACAGGTCTGCGCAATTATCTCGTTGACCAAGAAATTCGCGAAATCTACATCTGCGGACTGGCGACCGACTATTGCGTAAAATACACGGCGCTCGACGCGCGGCGGCTTGGATTTAAAACCCATTTAATCTTAGATGCCTGCCGCGGAGTCAATCTGCAGCCGCGTGACGTACAACGAGCACTGGAGCAACTGCGGCAAGCCGGTGTACGGGTTGTGCCGAGTACCGACATCGCAGCAGTTTAACTTGCGTGTGATGTCATTGGACTTGGTTGCCCCGCCATTGAACGCCGGAGGCTTCATTGGCAGAAACGTAATTGAATCCAAATCTCCAAAGCCGCAACCACATTGGACGTGACAAAGTGCGATGGCGAACAACGGAGCGACTATTCCTCGTCTTTCTCCAACTTTTCGATCAGTTCCCGATATTGATCCAGCGCGCCGTTGAGACGATCTCTGAGATACTGCATATCTTCCCGCTGGTCTTGAGAAGCCTGCACGAGCGGGGCCAACCAGCCTTGCATCAGGTTGAACTGTTCGCGAACGACACCCAGAATGACGCGGGGGACTTTGTTAACCACCTTGATTTCGTGCGGTAGTGACGGGGCATCGCCGGGCTGCCCAGCCGCGGACGGAGGAGTGGCCGGAGGTTGGCCGACGGCGGGAACCGAGGCTTTTACCGACTCAACCGCCTCGGTTAGCGCCTTGAGTGCATCGGCTGAGAATGTAGCGTTCAACTCGGCAGGTCTCATTGAACTCTGGCCGACGATTTTTCCCATCTGATCCATACCCTGCGTCATCGTTTCACGGATGGCCGCCAAGCTGGATTTGAAATCGGCCAAGTGGTCGAGCAACTGCCCCATGTGCTCGACCTCTCCGTCGTTAGAAGTGAGTTGTTGAACGCCGGACGTTAGAGCGTTACGGATCGAATCGAGGCCGTCGCTGAACACATCCATCTGTGCGATCACCTGTCCGAATTTGTCACCTTCGTCCAGGCCACGGAATTTTAGGTTCCGCGAAAAGGTCCTCTTAATCTGCTCCCAACGGTTGTTTTCCTCTTCGCTAAGCATGCCGGTCAATTCTTTAAACTTCAGTAAGTTCGCTTCGGCACCGGTCGTCAGTGTTTGCGAATCCTGCTCGTAGGCCGAAACGATTAGCGTTTGTAGCTCATCGTCATTCATGATCGGCGAAATTTTTTCGGAAATTCGATTCATGTTCCGGTAGGAGCCTTGAAGTTTGAACGCCGGTTCGGTGCGGTAATCGTCTTGCATCCCAGCGCTGCGGATATACTCGCGATTGACCGCCAACACCACATCACGAACTCGCATCAGTTTGCGCATTGTGGCAACCATCTCCGTCACTTCGTCCATCGAATAGTTGCCGTCCAGTTCGATCGGCTCATCCTCCGCGGCTTCAGCTATCTTAATGACCGAATAAATGTCATTCGAGCTGCGTGCGGCGAGTTGTGAGAGAGTCGAATTCGACGTGAGCGAATTTTCCAGGTAGCTCATCTCAAACACGTCGCGGCTATCGCCGATGATCTCGCCCAGATTGTAAGTGTCGGCACGATTGGCCAGCATGTCGGGTATCTGAAATTTCTCGCCGCTTTCGGTGTATGGGTTACCGGCCATCACCACGCAAACCTTTCGACCGCGAAGGTCGTGGGTCCGTGTCTTACCTTTGTAGACGCCCTCGATTTTTCGCGTGGCATCGCAGAGTGAAATGAACTTCTGCAAAAACTCCGGGTTGCAGTGCTGGATATCGTCGATGTAGAGCATGATGTTATCGCCCATCTCCAGGGCGAGATTTAGCTTTTCGACTTCCTCGCGGGCAGCAGCATTTGGCGCCTCTTGCGGGTCGAGCGAGGTGACCTGGTGGCCAATCGCCGGACCGTTAATCTTCATGAAAATGATGCCCAGCCGATTGGCCATGTATTCCATCAACGTCGTCTTGCCGTAACCAGGCGGCGAGATAAGCAGTAGCAAGCCCATACGATCCGTCCGCTTTTCGTCGCCCGCCGCGCCAAGCTGTTTGGCAAAGTTGTCGCCAGCTAGCGGCAGATACACCTTGTCGATCAACTTATTGCGGACAAACGAAGTGAGCACGCGGGGGCGAAACTCATCGAGCCGCAGTTCTTCACGGGTCTCGTCGACCAACTCTCGCTTGAGATGCGTGTAGTCGTTGTACTTCGGCACAACACTCTCGGCAAACCGCGTTACTCGCGTCATGAATTCGTTAAAATTCAATCGCTGGTTGCCGTCCCTAATCACGCCGTGTGTACCAAGCAACCCTTTCAGGTCACGCGTAACCGGAGTGTGGATGACGCGACTTTCGTCAAATTCTTTTTCGAGCAGCAGCAACGCCACTTCGTCGCGGTATTCGTTCCATTGCGGCTCGTCGTGCTCGTCCAAAAATGCGGCTATCCAATCTCGCGCGAGCAGAAAGCTGCTGACCGCATCTTTGCTCACAGCCTCTAGCGACGCTTCGAGTTCGTGCCGATACGCCTTCAATTCCAAATGGTCGTAAAACGCGCGGTAGATCTCGCTGGCTTCGCGACTGATCACCGGCGGCTCGCAGCTGGCGAGCTGCTGGAAGTCGAATTCTCCGGCCTCATCGGCCAGTGTCTCATCGAAGCCCGGTCGCTCGTTGCAGAATTGCTTGATCCTAGTTTGTAGTTCGGCAATGCAGTCGGCTTGTGTTTTCGTGTCTGCAAACAGCTTTGAGATCTTGCCGAATCCCTCCAGCCGCGCGGTAAGCAGCGGTTTGCGAATTTTGTCTGCCCAGGCTCGCCAAAAAATGCCCGCCAGCGCCCGCGACGAAGAACTGTACGAAAGCAGGCCGATCGAGGACTTCAGATCGACCAGTGCCCGCAAATAAATGGAGGCGTCGTGGTCGTGAACACCCTTGATGTAACCTTCGCTATATCGAGGAACCATGAACTTCTGCACGTGACCCGCGAGTTGTTCGTCGTCGCACACCGCAATGTCCGCCAGCGAGGGCATCTCATCAGTCTGCCCGAGCGACTGCAACATCAGGCACGCCAGATACTCCGCCCGGTAGACGGTTTTGTTTTCCGACACGACTTCTTGATCCCACACGTTGCGCGTGGCCAGCAGTCTCTCGTCGGTGATCGGTTCAAAGAAGTTCGTGCCCGTCAGGTGATAACACAACTCACCGTCGTGCATCACCGTCGTCAGATCGAGCGACTGCACGTTAACGGAGAACTTGTGTCGGCCAAGCTGGATAATATTTTGACCGTCGACAAAAAGCTCTTGCCGGTCCTTCAGCTGACGGACGGCATCTTCGCGAATTGTCTTCAGCCTGCTCTGAATGTCATCGACTTTTACCGAATCGTCGAGGCCGCCCAACTCTTCGGCGATGTCGCGAACCTTCTCAATCATCAGGTCGGACGCGAAATAGCCGTTGATCTCATCGACCGAGTCCATGCTATCGATCCGCGCCTTGACGCCTTTCAATATTCGCTCGGCAGACTTCATTAACGTGTCGGCGCGACGGTTACGTGCTTCGACCAGTGACAGCCGCCGGGATTCGAAGGCGTTGTAGATCTCGTCACGCTTTTCACCCAATTCGAGCACGAAATCGTCGAACTCAGCGAAACGGCCTTCCATTTCCTCGATCTGAATCATCACCTTCGTCAGATACTCTTCACATTTCTCCGGCGAATCACAGACATCGAGGTAGTTGACCACCGCCTGATTGAGCAGCTTGAGCTGTGAATGAAACTCAGCAGAGCCTTCAGCCGAAGCAAGATTTTGAGACTTCTGTTTCAGTGCCGCGCGGGTCTGGTTTAGTCGTGAGAAAATCGTTGAAATGTTGTCGATGATCGAGGTCCGTTGTGTGGCATCCTCGATCTTGAGGTTGCTGACGATCTCAATCAGCATCTCCAACTCGCCGGACGCAGCGGAGACATTCTCCAAAACGAGTTTTGCATCAGCTACCTTGGTCAGACCGTCGATTTTTCTGTGTTCGGCTTCGACCCGCTGTTCGTACGGGAGGAGTGATTCCGGATGGATAAGGAAGTCGACGCAGCGTTGGGCCAAGCTATCCGAGTGATCTTCAACCTGCTTTTCCATCGAGTCAATGGCGTCGGCCGCGGCAAATTTCAATTCTCGCAGCGAGATAATTTCACCGCGGAGACGTCGAAGTTCGGCGAGCGATTCGACAAACGCACTGATGTCGCCGAAATCGCGAGTTTTAATGGCGTTGACCGCGGCAGCTGTTTCGTTGGTGACCTGCGCGACTTGTTGCTCGGTATTGCGGCGAACGCGGACGACTTTTTCAAACTCGTTGATCGCCTTCGAAGCGGTGTCGCGTACATCGACGAGTATTTCTTTGAGGTTGTACGAGACCTCATCGTCAATCCAAAAATACGAATCGACGATGTCCGTGGATCGTTTGCTCAGGTCGAGGTACAGATTGGCGTACGTATCCTCTTTGGCGATCAGATTCAACACCTCATGGCATTCGGCCATCGCGCGGACGAGGTCGCGGTTGCCGATTTTGTACAGCATTGAGTCGGTCTTGGCCGTGGAAGCCTGCTCGGTCGTCAAAAAAGGCGTCTGCCAAACCTGCACGGCGTGATGTTTTTCCGGTTCGTCGTGATGGCGAAACGAGATCATCACACCGTCTTCGAACGTCGCAAAGCCGTTACAGACCATCGGTGTGGCGACTTCCTGCGAAATCAGGTTATAGGCCAACAGCACGTACGTGCCCGACATACGGTTGAAAAAGACGAACAGAAAATCTTCGCCGTTGCTGGCGCGAAGGCGGTTGGTGAAAACTAGATTTTCCGCCGACAAATCGAACGTCTTATACTGACCGCTTTGCAGGTAGTAGCCCTTGGGAAAGATCAGCCCGTGGTCGTCGGGCAGCAGCACGCAGGCATCGGCGATGGCGTCCATCCGCCGCGCTTGCTTAATCTTTTCGTTGTAGACAATGTAGCGAAAGTCCTGCTCTTGATACGGCCGAATCTTCAGCGCAATGATGTTACCAATGACGGCGTAGTAAATCTCGCCATCGTCGAGCGTCTGGTCCACATCGTTGACCGGTTCGGCGTAAATGCCTTCACCACTGTCAGTGTTATTTTCGATTTTGATTGTCAGATCGCCGCCGACCGTTTCAACAAACAGGCGATCCTCAATCGACACGTGCGGATGTGCGCCAAAGCGGTACATGTCGCGCGTCGCGCGAATCCATTCGAATTCGTGCTGGGCCGGGAAACGAAATTCGTGATCGCTGCGGTTGTCGAGGTAGCGTATCGAATCGCCTTCGATCAGCCATTTGAAGATCTTGATATCATCCACGCCCGGCCCCACGCGGAACACCATGAACAGGTGGGGGCCGATAACCGAAAATTTTGCAAATCGCGTGTGCTTGTAATACTTGTAGAGGTTGCGAAAGTCCTCCTCAAACGGACCGCCTCGCAACACGTCGAGCGGCTCTGGATGAAACTCGTCGCCGTCAAAATGATAAACGGCGAAAACGTCTTTGAGCACGGTTTCCGCGCGAAGACCGACATGCACGTTGAACCCAAAGAGAAACCGCCGTCCGATTTCAACCATATCGCGAGGGACGCAGTTGTTGTCGGTCGTGATCCGCTTGGTTGACAGCAGCGCGGTTTCGATCGAACCGAAGACCTCTTTGCGGTCATCGTTCAGCCTGTCGAGCCGCGCGCGGAGTTCTGCACCACTGGCGGCGAGCCGCTTGCGGATGATTTCATAGGTTTGGCCTTCCAGCCCGCCTGGCGCGGCGGTTTCGTCTGGCTGGTCGACCGTATCGTCGATGGCTTCGGCTTGTGCCATAGGGTTGTACTACTAATTAAATCGTCCACCGCGCCAACTCGCCGGCTTCGTCCTTCGGCCACGGGTCGTCAGCGGCGGTTGGTTTGGGAGTTCAATCTCGGGAAACCGTACCGCAAAAAGACAAAAATCCGCATACACTCGGTAGCTTATCATTTCGCCTTGTCTGGTTTACCGATCCGCAATGTGCTCGCCTTGCGATCGGCCAGACCGGTTTTTTCGGCCATGTCCAGCAATACCTCCAACTCGCTCCGTACGTCGGCCGAATCGGACATGCTGATCATCTTGCCAATCAATGCAGCGATGGAAATATTCTTCACGTCTGCAGTGTCCAGGTTGAACATGTCGAAGAATTCGTCCAGCTTCTTTTTGAAGTATTCCGGATCGCCATTGAAGAACGTCTGTTTGATGTCGTGCAGCACATGGCTGTTGCCGATGTAACGGTCGACAACCTTACCGCCGGTGACCGAGTTCACGATGCGGTCGAAGAATTCCGTATCGCCGCCGACGATGTCGATTCGTGCGGTCTCCAGGGCCTGGCCGACCACCTTGGCTTGCTCTTCGGCAATGTCCCTCTGGATGCTGATCGCGGCCAGCTCGACGTCTTTATCCTTATTCAGGCTCAATTTGAATTCTTCGTGCTCCTTGCCGGCCTGATGGAATAACTTCATGGATTTCGCCTTTTCGGTGATGCCATCGGCCTCGGACTGGAATTTCTCTTTCATCACCGTGGCTTCGGCCAAGCCTTCTTTCTCCAACGATACTGCCTTGGCTTCTTGCACGTTGGCTTCGGCGAATCCTTGTTTCTCGGAGGCATCTGCCTTGGCCACAATCACGCGGGCATCACCCAAGCCGGGGGCCGCGGTCTCGGCGGTCGTGGCTTCGGCCAACATCTTCTTGGCGTGGGTCTCTTTTTCGGCCGCTTCGCGATCGGCTTCGGCTTCGATGACAACCTTTTGCGCGATTAGCTCGGCGGATGTCTTTTCGGCTTCGGCCGCTTTGACTTGCTTGACCAAGGCCTGTTGGGCTTCTTCCTCAGCCTTGGTGACTTGCACTCGCTTCGACCGGTCGGCGCCGGCGAATTGCTCTGTGTCGATGATCTTTTGCTCCTCTTCAACCACCTTGCGCTCGACCATCACCCGCTCGCGGATGACGTCTTGCAGGTGTTTGTTTTCTGTCTCAACCACCTTGTCCTTTTCAATTTCGGCAACAGATACCGTACGCCGCCGTTCGGTGTTTTCCAACTCGCGGTCTTTTTCAACGCGCTCGGTTTCGACCTTCAGAGTCCGTTGTTTGCTCAGGTCGGCGACGATAATCTGGCGGTCCTTGTTCTCTTCCGCAACCTGGACGGACTCGTCGGTCGATATCCGTGCCTGTTCGGCTTTATTGCGCTGCTCTTGACGAATTTTTTCCGCCTCGGCCTGCTCGCGGGCAGTGACTGCAGCAATCTCGCGTTGTTGCTTTTGTTCCGCTTCGACACGTTGTCGTTCGAGTTCGTACAGCGTTTCGTCCCGCTCGACGTTTTGCCGCTTAATCTGCTTTGCTTCCTCAACGTCGAAGTGATTCCGTTTGATGTTTTCGCCGGTCGTCAGCTCGGTGATCTTCTTGATGCCTTCGGCATCGAGGATGTTGGTCGGATTGAGCATGTCCTTGGGCGTCTGTTCCAGATAGTCGATATGGGCATTTTCGAGCTTGTATCCGTTTAAATCCTCGCCGATTTGCTTGAGAATCTCATCGCGGAATTTCTCGCGTTCGACATAAAGCTCAACAAAGTCAAACTGCTTGCCGACCGTTTTCAGGGCTTCAGAAAATTTGGGGTCGAACAACTCCAGGAGCGCACTTTCCTGCGAAGCCCGGTCGCATCCCAGTTGCAGAGCGACTTTGAGCACGTCGTCCGTCTCTTTGTTGACACGGACGAAGAAGGCCACTTTAATGTCTGCCCGCATATTGTCCTTGCAGATCAGGCCTTCCGCGCCGTGGCGAAAGATCTCAATCCGCTTGACCGATATGTCCATGTCTTCCAACCGGTGAATGATTGGAAAAGACAGCATGCCGCCGAAGCTGACTCTCGTGCCGCCTACGCCCGTGCGGACGAACGCTTCGCCCTGGTGGACCTTGCGATAGAACCGCAGGCCGACGATAAGCAGCCCAAATACGAATATCGCCAGCAGAATAAGGACGACATAAAAGATGCTGGTTTCTGATGCTGCGAAGAGGGCGAACATGGTTGTTACTCCCAATCATGTTTGGTGACGAGATGAAATCCTCCGGAGAGGGCTTTAACTATTAGGGCGGCGTCTCCCTGCTTGAGGACTTCGCCGTTTTCAGTGCGAGCATTGACGATGGTCGGTGCCGAATCGGTTGCGACCTCGCAGCGCCCGAATTCTTCGGTAACTTCAAGGCTTTTGACGACGCAGACTTTTCCCACGAGTGTCGATGTTGGCGGGCGGTGCCGCTTGTAATATTTGACCGGTTCCAGAAGGAACTTTGTAATCGTCAGTGCAGCAACAAAATTCGGTACCGCCAGCGCCGCGGCAAACCAGGCGTTTCTGTCTGGATTGAACCAATCGTTAACCTGAATGGAAGTGACCCACATCAATAGCGATACGATGCTGACGTAAAACATGATCGGAACTTCACCCATGTTGAGGAAACCGAGCATGGAAAAACCGCCGGCTCCGCTGATGTCGCCGATGTCGGCGTCCAGGTCACCATCAATGCCCACATCGGCATCCAGATCAAAATCGAACACGTCGATATTCATCAGTCCGACGATCACCAACATCCAGTACATAACCACCAGAATCAAAAGTAGCGTGTAGGGCGCATTGACCGCCGAAAACGCCGTTTCATACAACTCGATCATGACACCGTCTTTCTGCGGGCAGAGACCATCGTCTGCCTACATTTCGAAAATATAGGATATTTTCACCGGTCGCCCAGATAGGGTGGTCAACCGTTTCCCCTGCCGGACAGCGGCCGATGCTGTTCACGACGCCCGCTGTAAAAATCAGACGCGGATGCGACTCTTCGGCCGACTCTGTCGAAAGCAGCAGTTTGGCCAGTTCCAGGGGTTATACGGTCCTGAAACTCGCCAAAAGGCGACATCTTCAGGGAACGAGTCATCGGAGATGCCTCGATCGCTCTCACGGCGCCGGTAAGCCGCGCTGTGTTTAGGTATTCGCCGTCGGGTCAGAAATATTTCCGAAAAAGTGCTAAAATCGGCTTCAAACGCTGACCGTTTTTTCATCATGAACAAATCGCAAATCGACAACATCCTGCTTAAAACGCTCGAAGACTGCCGCCTTTCTCGCGGCGAAAAGCGTTTGGTGCGCGATATCCTGAGCGAAATCGGTGCCACCGAACACAACCTGGCATTCGTCCGCCATCGCGTTTTCGAAATTGCCCGGGGCCAATTCTCCGACGAGGAAAGCCGGGCGGTTATCACTTGGTTGGAAGATGTGGCCAAACTACTGTTGCTCCGCTCGCAGCAAGATCGGCCCTCGTCCGAAGTGGCTTTCAGCCCGGACGACGACTGTGCGCGGAAGATTGCCAGCAAATTAAAGAACACCGTGGACGAAGTCGACATTTGTGTTTTTACGATTACCGACAATCGCATCTCCGAGGCGATTCTCGACATTCATCGCCGCGGCACAAAGGTGCGAATCATCACCGACAACGACAAGTCGGCGGACTTGGGCAGCGATATCGGCCTGCTGCGCCGGCATGGAGTACCGGTCCGCCAAGATCGCTCCGAATACCACATGCACCACAAATTTGCGGTGTTTGATCGTCAAAGCGTGCTGACGGGCAGCTACAATTGGACGCGCAGCGCGGCCACCAGAAACGAGGAGAACTTCGTTATAACAGACGACCCGGGATTGGTACGCCGATTCTCCCAGCAGTTCGAGAAGTTATGGGAGGAACTCGGTTAGGCCCCCAGAGCCCCGGCGCGGCGCGGAAAATAGAACGCCCGCCGCCTAATTCACGGCCCAAAGATTCTCAGAATATCCGCTTCGGGCTTCAGCCAGCACAAAATGTAATAGCCGGCCGCCAGGCCCAATGCGGCAAACAACACGTGGCCGCAAATCAGTATCGTGCGCTGAATGCGACGTTGTTTTTGCGCATTGGCCGTCCGTTCGGTGGCGGTCGTCGCCGCCTCTGCGGTGGATTTTATTTCACCTGCCTGCGGCGTTGTCGTTGAGGCGGCCGCGGTTGCGGCCAGCGTTGGGTTTTCCGCAGTTCCAGAGGCGGTCGCGGCAACGCCGGACTGCGGCTGCGCGGAATCCGGCGAGGCGAGCGTCGCCGGCTGAGAACTTGGCAGCGGCGGGTCTGGCGACACGGGAGAACTCGCCGCGGAGTTAGCCGCCGGTGTTGGAGTTGAGGGCGAGCTCGTTGCCCCACCGGACAACTGCAGTATCTCGGCCAGCACCGTCTCGGTAGTCGGCCCGACGACCTCGCTGCCAATAATCTGGCGCCAGCGCTGCAATTGCGCCGAAGTCAATCCATGCTCGCGTTCTAACTCGATACGAACCGTGCGGCCGCTGCCGCTCAATTCGGCCTCGACGTTCAGCCTCCCGTTCGTTCCGTAGGAAAACGTCACATCGATGGGATAGCCTTGGGGAAGGTCCGGCGGCAGGTTGCGGAGGATCGAGCGGCCGATCTGCGAGCACAGCGACGGCTGCGTACTTTCACCCTCAAGCACTTGCACCACAATCGACTTTTGTCCCGGCTTTTGCGTGACGAATTGCCTCTTCACTTTCGCGGGCAGTGCCGTATTCTTGGGAATCACAAACATGTTTTCTCGCTGCAGCGTCCCCTCCGCAATTCCCTGCAGTCCCAAACTGTGTGCGTTCACGTCGGTCACGTTGAATTGCGAGGCGGGCGCGGCGCCCTGCTTGGAAAGCTGAAAGCCGGCGAACAGCGCCGCGCCGCGCGCGACCGCTTCGTCGGGATTAATCGATCGATCCGGCACAATGCCCGAAAGTTGCTGAATCATGGCCGACACCATCGGCATGCGCGTGGAACCTCCGACCATTAAAATGCGGGGGATGTCGCGCCAAGAAAGATTCGCCGCTGCCAGCATTTGCCGCGTCGTGAATGAAGTGCGCTCGAGCAATCCCTCCGTCATTTGCTCGAATTGTTCTCGTGAGACGGGAACATCGACCACGATGCCTTCGTGCTCGACACGAATGCCTACCCGGTCCCGTTGTGTGAGTGTATGTTTCGCGTCTTCCACGGCAATCATTAATTTGCCGAGCGACATCGGATCCTGACGCAAATCGACCCCGTGACTTTTCTGAAAGACTTCCGCAGCATAGTCTGCCAGCGCTTCGTCCCAGTCGCGGCCGCCGAGTTGAACGTCGCCGTCGGTTGCCAGCGTACGAATATTTCCCGGTGCGAGGTGAATGATCGTGACGTCAAATGTGCCGCCGCCTAAGTCGTAAACCAGAACCTTCATCGTCTGCAGCGGATCGCCGGTCGGCGACAAATAACCCAGTTGCTCACCAAAAGCCAAGGCCGCAGCGGTGGGCTCGTTGACAATGTCGAGCACATCAAGCCCGGCTATTTCGCCGGCGTCCGCCGTCGCCTTGCGGCGAGGTTCATCGAAGTAGGCCGGTACGGTAATGACCGCCTTGAAGTTCGACCCAATGGACGCCTGAATGTCCTCCTTCAGCCTCCGCAAAATGCACGCCTGGACAACCTCGGGCGGCATTTGCCGGCCATTAATTGCTCGACTGTAAAACTCGCTGCCCATGTCGCGCTTGGCACATTCGGCGACGCGATGCGGTTCCAGGCCTGCGACTTGTTTTGCAGCCTTGCCGACGACAACTTCGTTTTCGTCAAAAAACACCACGCTCGGCGTAAGTAACTGTCCTTCGGTATTGCGGACCACCGACGACCGGCCGGACTCGTCCAGACAGGCCACGGCGGAATAGGTCGTTCCCAAGTCGATGCCAACAGCGCGGGGTTCAGTCATGCGCCCAATGCTAACAGCAGCAAGACGTCGCCTCAAGCGTTCACCGGCTGGAGCACGGCAGCCCGCACCGATCCCCAATCCCCGGCCCCCAATCCCCCGGTTGCAAAGCAACCGAGCTGCTATGCCGGTTCGCGGGTGACGCGGCAACCGGGCAGAGACTCCAGCAAGACACGGCCGTACGGTTTGGTTTGAATTCGTGGATCGAGGATCACCACGATGCCGGAATCGGTCTGCGTACGGATCAAACGGCCAAACCCCTGCTTCAATTTTAGTGCCGCTTCAGGCAGTTGGTAATCGACAAACGGATTTCCGCCGGCCGCACGAATGGCCTCCAACCGCGCTTCGTGTAGCGGTTCGTCCGGAACGCGAAACGGCAGCTTGGTAATGATCACATTTGCCAGCGCATCGCCGGGCACATCGACGCCTTGCCAAAAACTATCGGTCCCCAACAGAACCGAACGGGGATTGTCCTTAAAGCGATCGAGCATCTGCGAGCGGGGCAGACCGTCGGCTTGGGAGAGCAGGGCAATGTTTTTTTCGGCTAGCCAGGGAGTCAACTCGGCCGCGACGCGGCGCATCAGCTCATAACTTGTGAACAAAACGAATGCGTGCCCGTCCGTTCGGTCGACATATCGCTGAACAAGCGGCGCAAGCATACTTTCGAAGTGTTCGCGGTCGTCTGTGGGCTCGGCGATTCCCTGCGGCAGAATCAGTTCGACCTGCCTTTCGAAATCAAACGGGCTGCCAAGCTGCAACTGCTCGGCTTGCGTCAGACCGATGCGCGATTGGAAGAAATCGAACGATCGACGGCCGCCCACGGCCAACGTTGCGCTGGTCATGACGACGGTCGGAACCTTCTCAAAAAGTTCCGCCCGCAACGTCGGGCCCACGTCGACCGGCGCGGCGGCCAGCGTAATCCGCGGCAGCCCGCCTCGCAAAAACCTCGATTCAATCCAATAAACGTGGCCGTCGTCCTGCTGCATCCGCCATTGTTCGATCGAACCGGCGAGAACCTGCAGCCGCTCGGCCGCCGACATGAAGTCCTGGCGCTGGACTTCGTCGGAAAGTTTGCCGCCGGCCTTCCGCACTTTTTGCGACAGTGCCAACAGCGACGGGCTGAGTGCATTTGACACCGGTTCGGCATCGTCCACCCGTCCGTTTTCCCGCGCGTGACTGATCAGATACGTGTACACGTCCTGAAAAAATGTTTCTGCGTCGTAGCGGCACTGCTGTACCGCTTTTTCGGCCTCGGCGGCTTCGTGATGAACCAGCAGTCCTTTATTTGTGCGGTCGTTGTAAAGCTTGTTCAGAGTGTAATCGATCGCGCCGGACGTGATTTTCATTCCCAGATGATCGCCGGCCACGCTTTCCATCGTGTGCGCTTCGTCAAATATGACCGTGTCATAATCGGGCAAAAGACTAACACCCACGCGGCGCAGTGCCAGATCACTGAAAAACAGTGCGTGGTTGACGATCAGGATCTGGGCATTGCGGACGCGGCGACGCGCTCGATAGTAAAAGCACTTTTCGTAAGTCGGACAGTTGCGGCCCATGCAATTGCCGCTATCGCTGGCGATCTCGTCCCAGACATTTCTGCCGGGACGATTTTTCAGGTCCGCCCGCGAACCGTCGGCCGTCTGTTTCGCCCACGCGGCGAGTTGCCGCAGTTGCCGGAACTCGGTTTCGTCATGAAACAGTGAACCGGCTCGTACCTGGGCCGCGTGCAGGCGACGCAGACTTAGATAGTTGCCACGGCCCTTGGCCAGCACCGCTGTGAATTCGCGGGGGATAATACTGTTAAGAAACGGAATATCTTTATCGAGCAACTGCTCTTGCAAGCTGATCGTGTGCGTCGAGATCAAAATCCGCCTGGCACGATCGTTGGACTCCGTACCGGCCGCTGCGGAGCCCGGATCGGTTACCGCCAGAATCGCCGGGACCAGATAGGCAAAACTTTTGCCGACGCCGGTACCAGCCTCAACGATCAGATGTTGTTTTTGCTCGATCGCGCGCGCGACGGCGGCGGCCATTTCGAGTTGCTGAGGCCGCTGCTCGTATCCGTCCAACCGCGCGGCAATGCGCCCTTCGGAACCGAGAATCTCGGCTGTGGTTATCGGCATAGCTTCCTATAATAATGATGGAGACTCGCGGTTGCTGAAAGTGTAGCCGCCGTCGTTATCCCGTCTAGACGGTTGTGGCCCGCCGTCAAACAGGAAGCAACTAACCATGCCGATTGAATTTTCGTGCAGTCAATGCCAGCGAACGCTTCGCGTCCCGGATGACTCCGCCGGCCGGGGGGCCCGCTGTCCTCAATGCGGGATGATCTCGACGGTCCCCTCGCCCGCACCGGCACCGCCCGAATTCCCGCAGCCCATCGCGCCGCCGTCAACGCAAACAGACCACGAAAATCCATACTCGACGCCCTATAGCGACGCGCAGCCGTTCGCCACCGACCATGCGGCAGAACACGCGGACTATCGGAATCCAGCGACCTGGGCGACACTTGGTGAGCGGCTTGGTGCCGCGATCTTGGATGGTCTGATCGCTTCCGCCGCGGCACTACCGGGGCTCGGCGTCTGGTTGGCGGGGCTCGGCGGCGGCAATGATGCTGTCTTGATTCTGGGGTTTTTTATCGCGATCTGTGGGGTACTGGCTGTCGCGGGTTACCAGTGGTATTTGATCAGCACGACCGGCCAGTCGATCGGCAAGAAAGTCGTCGGTACGCGGATTGTCGACTTCGACAATGGCAGTAATCCCGGGTTTGTCAGAGCTGTCATTCTTCGCCTTTGGGTACCCGGGGCAATCGGCGGCGTTCCAGGGATTGGCGGGTGCTTCGGTCTCATTAACATTCTTTGGATTTTCGGTTCCGAGCGCCGATGTTTGCACGACCTGATTGCAAACACACGGGTTATTCGCGACTAAATCGCGCGGAAAAGAAATAACGAACCCGCCCGTGCTAGCGGGGCTTTTGCGCGATGACGCCTTCATCCGGACTGCTGGCGGTCGCGTAGAGTTTTTTCGGAATCCGCCCCGCCTGATAGGCGAGTCGCCCGGATCGGCAGGCGGCCCGCATGGCCACGGCCATTTTCAACGGATCCGCGGCGTGCGCGATGCCGGTGTTGAGCAGCACGCCGTCGACGCCCAACTCCATCGCAATCGTTACATCGCTGGCCGTACCGACGCCCGCATCGACGATCACCGGATAATCGGGATCGTCCTCTTTGAGATACTCGAGACAAATACGAATGTTATTCGGATTCAACACTCCCTGGCCGGAGCCGATCGGGCTGCCCGCCGGCATCACGCTGGCTGCGCCGGCGTCTTTCAGCCGACGCGCAATCACCGGATCGTCGGTTGTATAACACAACACTTGAAAGCCGTCGTCAATCAAACGCCTGGTCGCTTCGAGCGTCGCTACCGGATCGGGCAACAATGTTTTATTGTCGGCCAAGACTTCTAATTTCACCCAACTTGCACCCGGGTTTTCCAGGCCCTCGAGAATTTCGCGGCCCAGCCGCGCCGTCCGTACGGCGTCGTCGGCTGTAAAGCAGCCCGCCGTATTCGGCAGCAGAATGAGCCGATTTGTATCGATATAATTGAGCAGATTATTGCCCGCCGAGTCAATCAAACGATCGCGGCGGACCGCTACGGTGATGCAATCGGTACCGGACAGCTCCAAAGCACCGCGCATCAGCTCGTGATTGGCATATTTTCCCGTTCCGACAATCAGACGACTGCCTAAAGAGTGCTCGCCTATTTGGAGTGGACCGTCGTCACACTCTACCGTCGTCTCGAATTTTTCTTGTTGTTCCGCCATTGAAATCATTCGGTTTTGGATACTTCGTCGCTGCCGGTCTATCCGCCCCCGACGAGAGTAACGACCTCGACGCAATCTCCTGAAGCAAGCATTCTCGCCGGATGTTGATGACGGGGAACCAGTTCCAAATTGACTTCGACCGCCACTTGTCGGGACTGGACCTGCAGCATTTCAAGCAGGTCCGTAACTGAAGCATCCTCATCAAGTTCGCGTGCTTCTCCGTTAAGGGTGATTTTCACCGTCAAGCCTATTCCGCCCCGGCTTGGTTCTTGCGTAATTCGATCGAGCCGGCTTTCACAAACTTGCCCTGAAACGCTTTTGTCGTTTTCGCTGAACGCAGGTTAGCCGGAATTCTAAAGGCATAACTATTGAGCCTCCCGGAAGTAAGCTCGATCACATAAACCACCGACGAAGCATATTTTGACGCTCCGCCGCCAGCTCCCTGGACGATGTTCGCTCTGCCGGTGCCAATCATGTATTTGCCATTTTTTATCTGGCCAAAGTCACCGGAGATATCCGTGCTGCACTCATACATGAATGACGGCTGTCGCGGATTTTGTATGGCGGCTTTCAGTGTTCCCGTTAGGGTGTCCAGAAAAAACACGCCCTCCAAATCGTTCTCGACAGGTCCCGAGGCAAAGGCATAGCCATCCTGCCCATAGGCAGCAGCGGCATTCACGGGGATTTCAAAGGGTAATTCGAGTTGCTGGGAGGACGAGCCGACGAACACCCCAATGACCACGCCGGCGGCCAAAGCAACTGACGTCAGTGAGATTCCGCACAATACGAGAGTCTTACGTCCAACGAGGTTTGAATCTGCCATGCCACACCTCCGAATCAGGATTGATTTTGAAATGCCTCTTCGTTCGCATCAAGATGCAGGCCGCCGATTCGCCGCCTACAGGCCCGTCCATGCTACAGTCTTTGACCAAGTTTTGCTACCGTGCGTCGCTGCGCGGTTGACCGCAATCGTACGGCAAACTCAGATTCGCGCCGCCGTATGTTTGTTCGGTCACCCGTTCGCCACCGGAGAGGGACGCAGATGGTCTGGCTCATCTGGATTTTTATGGATCGGACGGCTGAGATTTTTCGCGCAGTTCCAATTTATCGAACGGCGTAATGTCGCCAACGATCGGCTGTCTGGCCGGCACATTGCGGAGGTTCTGCGGCAATTTAATGCCATATGCCGCGACGACTCCACTATTCAATTCCGTCACGTAAATCGCCGAAGCCGCCCATCGCCACGTAACACCCGGCTCTGGCGACAGATTTGCCACACCGGTCGCCATCAAAAAGCGTTGTCCGGATCGTGCCTCGCCCTTCGGGGAGAAGTCCTCATTGATCTTGCGGCTGAAGACCGCGACGAACTGCTTCGTCCGCGGATTCAGGGCGACGGCTTTCAATTCACCGGTCAACGAATCAAAGAAAAAAAAGCCTTCCAGATCGCGGTCGATCGGTCCCGTCGCGGTCGTGTACCCGCTCGCCTCACTAACACCGGCCGCAGCGGCCGACGGTGCAGAAGATGCTCCGAAACTAAGAATGAGAACTACGCCGACGATGTGTGACCGGCGCTGCGAAGTCGTGTGCAACATGGCTCGTCTCCTCCTTATACAGCAGATTTGTTAAAGCGGGTTTATTGTATGCAACAGCTAGGCTGGCGGCCAAAACTTTGTTTCGCGCAGCGCCGGGCCGAAGTCTCCGGGCCGAAGTCTCCGGGTCGAAGTCTCCGGGTCGAAGTCTCCGACCTTCCGGTAGCGATGTACCGTGATTGTTGAGCCGACACCGACGAAGAGGACACAACCCGCAGGCGGACGTTAGTTGACGTCGCTGAGTTTCACCGGCGACCGCTCGCTGTCGGCCGTCATGACGGCCGCCAACACGCGCTGCACCTTATAGGCGTCAGCAAAGTCGGGCATCGGCACGACCGGCTCCTGGCCGCCGATCATGCCGAAAATATCGGCCGCTTGATTGATGAAGCTGTGCTCGTAGCCAAGAATATGTGCGACGGGCCACCAAGCGCCGGCGTAAGGATGACTGGCGTTGCCGTTGGTGACATTGATTGTGGACCAGCCCTGCAATTCTTCCGGCAGCGTCGCGTCGTACCAATCCAGTTCGTTCATCCGCTCGAAATTGAAACGGATGGCACCTTTTTCGCCGTGAATTTCGATACGGTTTGTGTTCTTGTATCCGGTCGAAAGCCGGGTTGCTTCGAAGGTCGCCAGCGCACCGCTTTGCATGCGGGCGATAAACAGCACGATGTCGTCCACCGTACTCGCGCCGGTCTTTTGCCCCGTTTCCGCTCCGCGGCCGGAAATTTCACCTCCGCCGCCCTCCAGAATCACACGTTCTTTAATGACCGTCTCCATCTTTGCGCCGACAATTTCGTCGACTTCGTCGCCCGTTATAAATCGCGCCGTGTCGATTGTGTGGGCGCACAGGTCACCCAGTGAGCCGCTACCCGCAACCTCACCTTGAAACCGCCACATTAGGGGCGTGTCCGGACCGGCCCAATCCTGGAGGTAGCAACCGCGAATCTGGTAGATGCGGCCAAGTTTTCCCTGCTGACAAATCTGATGCGCCAGCGCGACGGCAGGGCAACGGCGATAGTTGTACCAAACGAATGTTTGACCGTCGGCCCTTTCGGCAGCCTCGGCCATTTGACGCGCGCCGTCGAGCGTATTAGCCAAGGGCTTTTCGCAGGCGACGTGCTTGCCGGCCTCAAGCGCGGCGATCGAGTGTTCGGCGTGGACATTGTTGGGCGTAACGACGTCGACCAAGTCAATTTCGTCGCTGCTGATGGCCGCTTTCCAGTCGGTCGTCGCATTGTGCCAGCCCCAGCGTCCGGCGAATTCTTGCAATTCTCCCTGGTTGCGCGCCGCGATCGTGTGCATGACGGGCATCGTCGGCAAATCAAAAAACTTGGCCACTTTCAAATACGCATTCGAGTGCGCGCGGCCCATGAATTTGGTCCCCATCAGCGCGATATTGCAAGTTTCACTTGGCATGCTAATCTCCCTCATGTTGATCCCGTTTAGCGGCTCGCTAAACGAATTAGTATTTCACACCGACCCAACTCTGCGATTTGCTGCTGGCCAGCACCGCGTCGCAAATGGCCATCTCGTTGTGTCCATCCTCGAAAGTGCTCCACGTCGGTTCATCCGGCATTTCACCGCTGGCGACGGCAGCATAAACATTTCGAAACAGGTTTTTCGGTCCGTCCGGATATCCTTCGGGATGCCCGCCCGGGTAATGCGCGTACGCGCGGGCGGCAGGATGCAACAGCGACGGATCCTTGGCCAATATCTCGTTTGCCTTGTCGCGATGGCCAATCCACATTTCGTTCGGCCGTTCCTGATCCCAGGCCAGCGCGCACTTTGATCCGTCGATTTCAAAAAAAGCGCGATTCTTGCGGCCGGCCGCTACCTGGCTGACCGTAAACACGCCGTGCGCACCGTTGGAGAGTTCGAACAATACCGACGCATAATCTTCCGTGTTGATCTCTTGCGGTTCGTAATCTTCCGGCTGCAGCACCTTACCCGTATAAGTTTCGACTTCCTTCTTCGGCTTCATTCGGGTCTTGTGGACGGTGCGGAAGTCGGCAAATACCTTTGTAATCGTCAGTCCTGTGATGAACTGCACCAAATCGCACCAGTGGCTACCGACGTCCGCCACCGCACGACTGTCGCCCGAAAGCTCGGGAACCAGACGCCAGTTCCAGTCCGTCGCCAGGTACAGCCAGTCCTGCAAATACGATCCGTGGATTGCAAATACATCGCCAACTTCTCCCGCCTTGACCATTTCACGTGCATGCTGCACCAATGGATAGTAGCGGTAGTTAAACGAAATGCCGTGAATCAGCCCAGACTCGCGCACGATGCGTACCAGCTCGCCGCTTTCCTCAGAGTTCATCGCCAGCGGTTTTTCCGAAATGATATGTTTGCCGGCCGCGATGATATTTTTGTTGACCTGGAAGTGTAGATGGTTCGGCGTGCAATTGTGCACGACCTGGACATCCCCGTCGGCGAGCAGTTCCTGATAACTGCCGTAAGCTTTCGGAATGCAAAGCAACTCGGCTTTTTCTTCGGCGAGTTGCTGGTTCGCTTCTGCAATCGCGACAAATTCAACATTTCCCAGCCGCCGAGCCGCCTCGATGTGGGCGGGACCGATGAATCCGGTACCAATAATCCCGGCTTTGATTCTCTGTGGCATTGCGTGCCCCCTTTGTCGTGAGAAATTGCTCTGCAGGGCAGAAGATTCTAGCTTTCCTCGCGGTGGGTAAGCAACCGGCCACACAACGGTTCGCCCAAACCCTCCGCGAGCGACGAGATGGTACCGTCTTCGCCCGCGCACCGGGTTACTGCCCGATCATCAAATGACTCTTCAGGTTAACGCAGCATGCCCATGTGGCAACCGCGTTTGAAAACAGCCCTGCTCGGCAGAAAGCAACTGCGCCGTTTAAGTGATTGGGCCATTCCAGCGGGTCGTTGCCGATCGGCGTCTCGGCATCGATCTGGCATTCGACGAGTACCCGCCTGGGAATCACATAACATTAAGATTTGGTATTTGCTTCCCGCAGACGCCCCCCGTCGAGTTCGAATCGCCGTTCCATTCTCCTCGCCAGTTCGTCACTATGCGTCACAGCGATTAACATCGATTTTTCGCGCTGCTGCAATTCGAGTAGCATCTCGGCAACGCCCGCCGCCGCAGTATGATCCAAATTTCCGGTAGGCTCGTCAGCCAGCAACAAAACGGGCGATTGAATCAGCGCTCGCGCGATCGCGACCCGCTGTCGTTCGCCACCGGAAAGCTCGGCAGGGCGGTGATCGAGTCGTTCCGACAGCCCCACCTGCGCGAGCAGGTCACGAGCCCGCTCGACGGTCGACGCGGCCGGCGTGCCGTTGGCAATGGTGGGCAGCAGGACGTTCTCCAGTGCGTTGCACTGGCCGAGCAGGTGATGATCCTGAAACACAAAGCCGATTTTATGATTTCGAAAATCGGCCAGTTGCCGTTCGTCCAACTGAAACGGATCTTTACCGTCCAGTTGCACGTTCCCCTCTGTCGGACGATCAAGCGTGCCGAGGATATGCAGCAGCGTGCTCTTTCCAGAACCGCTAGGTCCGACGATCGCCAGACTCTGGCCCGCCGACAAGTTCAACGACACGTCCCGTAATACACACAACGGTTCGCCGCGCGTTGGAAAATTCTTTGAGACGTTACTGACATCCAAATCCGCCATCATCCCCTGGGTATACCAACATCTCAACGATGTTAATACCACCTGCGACTCCGCTTTTTTCGACTCCCGTCGCCACCCCGACAAGCCGTCCCTACGAGAATCCGAAAAAGATAACTACAAACAGAAATGATATGGCTTTCCGGCCTCCGCGATTTCGCAATCTCGGCGGCGACTTATCTCCAATTGCGAAAGGCAATGCTGCCTGCAGATACGAAATCGCTGTCCCCGTCCGCCGGTCTTGGTTTACTCAAACACCGAATTATCCAGCACCACCCGGAAGATCGTGCCTTGATATCCGACCAGGAACAATTCACCATCTGCATCGACGCCGAAAGACGACGGTTTTTCGGGCGACATCCCAATCTGGCGAATCTCAAGCAGCTTGCGACCGGCTTGCCTGGCCGCCCAAATCTTTTTCGACTCAAAGTCGCTAAAGATATAAGCGCCGTAGTATGATTTGCTTCGCTTGCCCCGATAAACATAACCGCCCGTGACCGAAACGCCGTGCTTGCGGCGGTATGAAATTACGGGCGGCGTGTACTTTTCGCCTTTCCGCCGGTAGCGATCCGAGAATCCTTGGAATGCCTCATAGACATTCCAACCGTGATTCTCGCCGACGCGGACGATGGAGACTTCTTCGAACAGGTTCTGGCCGATCTCGCCGACCCACATGTCGCCGGTTACCGAATCCCAACTAAACCGCCAAGGCATGCGAAAACCCGACGCCCAAATTTCTGACCGCACTTTAGTGTCGGCACCACGATAGGGGTTCGATTTGGGAATCCCGTACGGCAGCTCACCGGTCCGCCGATCGACATCAATCCGCAGAATTTTGCCGACCAACAGACTTAGGTTCTGGCTGTGGCCCTGGGGGTCTTCCTGCGGACCTGCGTCTCCGGCACCGATGTAGAGGTAGCCATCGGGGCCAAAAGCCAACATGCCGCCCCAGTGCAGGTCGGTGTCCTGCGGAATCTGCAGCAAACGACGAGAGCCGACGCCGGCATCGCGGGTAAGATTTTTTGTTGCCTGTCGCTCAATAATCACCGGCGAGAAATGGCTACCCTGATTGCGGACGTGGTGGTTGATATAGTACTTGCGGTTCTGGCGAAACTGTGGATGAAACGCCAAACACATCACGCCTTCGAACTGACCGGTCGATGCCTCGGCGCTCAAGTCCAAAAACAGTTCTTTGCGGTCCCGACGCTGACCATCGCCCTCTTCGAACCTCCACACTTTTCGCGTCTTTTGTTCGACGACAAGAAACGCGCGATTGGTTCCGGGAACGGCAGTGATCCAGACGGGATGGTCGAAACGCATCTCTTCAGAGTGCAGCGGTTCGAGGTGAATCGTCTTTTTGACCGTCGGGATTTCCTCAGCAAGTCCCGGATGTCGAATGCCACCGGTACCTTGTTTCAGCGTTGTGAGATATGCGATCAGGTCGGCAAATTGTTCTGCCTTCAGCAATTTAAAAATCCCACCCGGCATCAGTGAGGTTTTGATTTGTTGTTCATCTTCGATCTCATTGCTCGCAATGCGGACGAGTCGAGCTTCCGCGTCCAGCAACTCCAATGCTGAGTCCGTTCGTTTTTGCAGCACGCCGTTTATAACTTTCCCTTCGGTGGTTGTGATGTTGATCGTGGCGAAATCAGGATGAATCGCCGCACTAGGCTCGAGCACGGCGCGAATCATTTGGTCGCGCGTAAATTTGTCACCGATCACCGCGAGATCGGGACCTGCCTTGCGCTGCTTGCCCGAGACTGCATGACATTTGGTGCAACCGGACTGCTGTGATTCAAATACCGTTTTGCCACGAGTCGGGTCGCCGGACTTTGCTGCCGCGGCGCGATACCTTGCCAGCACAGCCTTGTCGTCGTCCTGGGCAGCGACGTTGCTGCAACAACAGATGATCATTATCGGGACCATCTGGCCGGCCCGGATGTTAATGCGAAACATTGTTATGTGCCTCACCAGAAAGAAGTATTCAAAACGGGCCACATCCACGGCAACTACGCCAAAGCCAGCGTGCCCAGCCCGTAGAACGTGTATTCTACATCGCAGCCCTCGTCCCACACAGCGGCTTGAGAGCCGCCGTCGTCGTGCTGCAGTGACTCGGCGTATTTGCGGATCTCGGGGACGTCCACCATGTCAGCGGCATCGAGATCTTGAAGCGTCAACAAGCCCGTGAATGTACTGAGCAAGTCGGCGATCGGAATGCGTGTGTTTGCACGGATTCCGCCTTCGTCGGTTTGCATCTCGGCCAAAAAGTCGGCTGCAGTCTCCCGAACTTCGGCGTTTAGAGCACCAAGAATTTTGAGCGTGCCGACTGCAGCGGCCGTCGGGTTAGTCCCGCTGCGGCTCATCGGCGCAATTTCAACAAAGCCGCCGTCGTCACGTTGTTGCGACAAGATGAATTCAACCAAGCGGTCCGGCTGCGGCAGCTCAACTCCGATCAATTCGTGGCAAAGCAACACTAAAAACGAATGATACGTACTGCTTTTGACGCCTTCCGGACCTTTCGCGTAGCCACCGTCGTCCCGTCGAAACTCCTCCAACGTGGCGGCCACCGAACTGCGCCAATTGTCCGCGCACCCGCTGAACACTTCGATGCCGGCCGATAACTCTAGCAGCATTCCGGCATAGATTAACGAAAGAAAATCGACGATCGGCGCCTGACTCGTAAGGCGACTTTTCAGGTACGCGCCGATTCTCTCGGCAACTTCACCGTCCAGTGTGCCCGTCAAAGCCAAACCGCGCGCGGCAAACCCCGTGTAGTACAGATCACTTCCACCTTCTCGACCTGCAAAACCGCCGTCTGCTTGCTGGCGGGATTTGAAGAACGCCGCATGGCGCTCGCGCCACTGCTCCGGGATTCTTTCCAGGCCCGCGGCGAGTCGCAACGTCAGGTCTTCAAGGTAACTCAAAGCTCCAGCCCCAACATCAAAACCCAATGACCGATCGCCCAACAATCGATTGTCCGCCGTTCCATCGGTCCGTGCCGCCCGATCATTGGGATTTAAACTGTTCTAGCTTCGACCTAATGTCCGGCGGTATGGGCATCGCTGCGGGTTTCGCACCATCAGCCAGGCGGCAACACACCGCTGTGACCTTTCCCCTCGCGATCGGCCTATCGTCTTTGGTGAAATCAAACAAATACTTCACGCTGGACGTGCCGACCCTCTCGACGGCGAGATCAACCGAAACCACGTCGCCGAACCGCAACGGCGCGGAGTATTCGCAATTGACCGAGACACGAGGAAAGCTGAACCGGCCCTGTTCATCCTGCATCACAACGCTCAGATCCAACTCGCGCAGCAGCGCGTGCTCAGCTTCTTCCATGTAGTTGAAGAACACGGAAAAATGCACGATACCCGCCGCATCGGTGTCGCGGAATTCAACGCGGCGTTGAAAACGATAGGGACCCGTCATCGCGTATGCCTATTGCTCGCCCTCTGTTTCCGTATTGATCAAATCCGAATCAAAAGTCTGGGATCCGCCGTCGGCGGGCAAGACGATCCGGTAGCGGATCATCACCCGCTCGGCGTCGGCAGGCACGTCTAAATGAGCGCCGGCGTAGTGCGCCGGCTCTTCTGCGGACTCCTCTTCATATTCTGTCTTTGCTTCGGTCGCGAGCACCTCCATGCCATCCTCGGCGAGCAGGCTGACGAACACTTCGGCATCGGCAACCGGTTTCCCGTCCAGCACGATGCTGACGGCGGGTTCCAACTCTTCGCCGGCGTGGATCACAAACCCGTGCTGTCCCAACTCGATCTTACAACCGCCCAGCTCAATATCTGTCTGCCGATAGACCAAGGCATCGTCCTCGCTGTGCGCATGCCCGTGGCCGCCATGATCGTGCCCTTCATATTCGCCCGTCTTCAGCTTGCCGTCGAACGACACGTGCAACTTGGCGGAATTCAGTTCCGCATCCTTGACTGCCAAGTACAGTTCTTCGTCTTCGATTTCAAACCTCGACGTCTTTCCCTCCGGATCGTCTTTCAGCGGCACAGGCTCAAGTTCGAAATCGTGATCGGCTTCGTGTAGCACCAGGTGAAGCTCGGCGGTTTTGCGGTCCACCATGACGGCGCCCTTTGCCTCGCCGTCGAGCATGTAAATTATAACTTTCCCCGGAGACTTGTCGGCGACCGCCTCCGCGTGATACTTACCGTCATCGAAAGCAAACAGTTCTCCATCGTGCGGGCCATGGTGCGGATGGTCGTGAACGTGCTTAGATGTTTGTTCGGGTTGCACGCCGGTACGGGTGCCGGAGGGACAACCCACCAACCACGGCAGGCAGGCTATCAAAAACGCACCGGCTGTTTTTCGTAAATCCATTTTTTCGATCCTTACAAGGTTTCAGATTCGACGTGCCGAAACATCGGCGCGACAGCATCATTTGCAGATTGCCACCAACACCGGGGACGTTCGTCAAAGATTAAGCTGCGCCCCTTGCCGATACTTCAGATCGCGATTTTATCCCAAACAGTGTTACTACTGAAATGCGTCTTCCTCCTAAAAGGAACCAATCGTCGTGCGGAACCACTCCATTTCCTCAGCGATTCCCTCGGCCAGCTCATCTTTTTGAAGCGATTGCGGCAAGACGCTCCAGGCGTAGGTTTCAACTTCGTAATGTGTCAAATCCGGCATGGCAGCCGCCGCCTGAAGGCAATCGGCTACTTGCGATTGTGACGTTTCGAGAAAGCCAAACCTGTCGAGATAGACCGGCACGTGGAAATGAATCCGCCACTCGTCGGTCAGCACCGCCGGGTCTTCAACGGCGGCCAACGCCGTCGGCAGATCTTCCCAAAACCTCGGCTGCCCGCCGCTTGAACGTGTGCATGTCTGGTGCAGGTAGCGATCTTCGGCAAAACCTGAAAGTTGCTCGACGGCGGCAGACCGGTCACTCGGCGCGATTCTCTCGAACGGCACAACCACCGCCGAACTGACTTGGACTTTGCCGACGGCTATTCCAGCCGACTTGTACGCCCGCAGCACATCGGCTTGCTCCTCGAACATTACGGCAGCGTGACAAACATCGTGGCAGACGCGAAGATGGCGGCGAATACGATCTTCGTCACCGCCCGGCAAAAGATGGTCCTCAAATAGCCGCACCACGTCGTCGCTGACCTGCAACACACAGCCGGGTTCCGGTTCCAGACAAAGGTGGATCAACCGGCCGGTCTCCTGTTCAAGTTGCCATAAGCGATCCGCGACCTCACGAAGTTTGGCGGCCGCCATATCCAGTTGACTGCCCGAGGCTGCGGGCTTGCCCCACGCGATCGGCAGTGTCGAGATACTGCCCTCCATCTCAGCGGGCAGCAGCGCGTGCTGAATTTGAATCAAATTTAAAGTGTAGTCGAAACGTTCTTGATCCCACCAAGTCGGCAAATAAACATCGTGTTTTACGACATCACTATGAAAATCGCCGTAGGGGAATCCATTGAACGTGAACGGCGTGAGTCCAATTTCAGCTAACCAATCGCACACTTGAGATAACTCGCCGCCGTCCAGCAACTGGGCCGCAGCCGGTGCCGCCAGCCACAACCCCACCCCCATCGGGACGTCGGGACTGAATCGCCGCTTTACGGCCCGCGCGTGACGTTGGAGATTCGCTTTGGTTTGCGCCAGATCCGTACCGGCGTGGACGTTGGTGCAGTACCCTATTCGTAATACACTCATGCCGCCAACATAACGCGCCGACGCGCTAAAAAAAAAGAAGCCCGGCTTTTTTCTTGGCCGAGCTTCGAGATCGCTGTCACCGAGGTCGTTCAGCAGAGCGACTAATCGCCGACGTACGACATCAAAGCCATAAACCGCGCCCGCTTGACGGCCTGTGAGACGGCATGTTGACTGACTGCACCGCAACCGCTTTTGCGGCGGCCAACGATACGACCGTGGCGGTTTGTCAAATTGCCGAGCAGTTCGATATCCTTGTAGTCGATGTACAGAGGCCGAGGCCGCTCGCCGTCAGTGAGGATCGGATCCTTCTTTTTCGCTTTTTGCTTATTCTTTGTCCGGCGGTTGCGCCGCGACGCTTGTCCCGATCTTTGTCCGGATTTTTGTGCGGAGCCTGGTCCTGGTCTGGGCATCGTTTTCCTGAATCGCCTGCTGGTGTAACTGGTTTCGAACCGCGTGCCTGATTATGAGCAATGCAGCCGTCTGCCACAAGGCGCCTTCGGCGACCACAGCAAGGTTTAGGCTCACCTATACAGGCCGGCACGCTTACGGAAAGAACTTGTCGATCGTCTCCCTGGACGGTGGCGGCGTCAACAGGGAAACAGCGATCATCGCCACAGCGCCGGCCGCAAAGCAAATCGCCACCGGCATGACGCCACCGGCCACCGTGTACTCGCCTCCGTAGCCGGAAGCCTGAAAGAAGTAAAACCAGGTGGCCATGGTGGCGATAATCGAAGCGTAAGCGCCGGCCTTGGTGGCCCTTCGCCAGTAAAGTGCGGCGATCACAACGGGCGTCAGAGCAGCAAATCCCGTGAAACACCATACGGCCAAATCAAACACGTTGGCGCTCATTGCGAGCATCGCCAGTACATACGTCAGCACAACAATTCCAATTGTGAACAGCCTTGCCATCCAGACAATTTGCCGGTCGCTGTATTTATCCTCGCCGGCGATGTGCAAAACGATATCGTTCGTGAAGATCGTACCCATGCAGTGAAACTGTGAATCGAGCGACGACATGATGGCGGCCAAGATTCCGGCCGTTAACAGCCCGATGAGAATCGGATTGCCGACCAATATCTTCAACATCACACTGAGAACCGCGGCCGGTGGGATGCCGCTGGGTAAAAGCCCCGATGCCCACGAGCCGATCAACACACACGGCACCCACACGATCATGATGCACAGCGGATGTGCGATCAGGGTTAATCGGAATGTCTTTGCACTTTTTGCCGTTAACCAATGTTGGAACAGATGCGGGAACATGCCGACGCTGAGCGGAATGAACATGTAGGTGAGAAACATCAGTGGCGGGATCCCATATTCTCGCTCCCACGTAACGGGCTTCCCATCTTTGCCCATCACAGGCTTTTTGGCTTTTCGATCAATTTTTTTGTAGGTTGCCGTTGCGACCGTGCGCTGCAAATGTGGTTGCTCAGGAACCTTTTTTAAATCGGCGTCGCCCACTTTTCCGTGCCCGCCGCCGGGGCGAATCTTGCCGATGATCTTCGGTGGATCATTCTCCACGAGTTGCCCGGCTATTGGATCGTACTTGTGTGTCTGCACGATTTGATTGCCGTCGTCCACGCGCATCGCAACCTTTGCCGCATTTTCCAGACCGCCGAGACTGTTTGAGATAAATAGAAATGCCACTAGGCCCATAACCATAAATACGATCGTCTGAAACGTGTTCGCCCAAGCCGCTGCCCGCGAGCCGCCGGCGAACACGTACATCAGGACAATCACACAGACAACGAGTCCACTAAGCCACTCTGGAATGCCGCCATTGGTGCTTTCAAAAAGGACCGGAAACGCGCCAGCGGTAACCGGCAAAATCGTTTTGCCGGCGCCGATAACACCGATCAATAAGTAAGGAATGACCAACCCGACGAGAATTGGAAACAAAACGTAGCCAAGCGCATTGGACTCAAACCGAGCACGGAAGTACTGAATCTGCGTGACGTAGCCGTACTTCTTGCCGAACACCCACAATCGAATTCCGATCAGGAAAAAACAGGCCGCATGAATCAGCGCCGAAGATGAGGCCATCAGTCCGTAAACGCCAATGCCGCGTTCGAACGACTTGCCGGTCGAACCAACCAGCGCGAAAGCTGTCATCGTCGTACCAAAGACGCTCATCAACAGTAGAAACGGACCGATCGAATGACTGGCGACAAAATAATCTTTGCTGGTCCCGCGGAAAAATCGGCTGCTGAACAGTCCCAATGCCAACAGCAGGAACAAATAGCAAATGATGACGATGAGTGGAGTCATTTTTTTGAATTGCCTGCGGAAAGGTTATGTGTAGGACGTAGGCGGGCGGTTCAAGTGTTTTCGTTGCCGGTGTCCTCGGCCATTACTTCCAGATGCACCGGCCACGCGATCTTGATTGCCAACGCCCACAGGCAGGCAGCGAGGATCGAAAACAGCGCGTGGTAAGCCAGCGTGATTGGCAGGAAACCAAAGACGAGTGTGCTGCTGTCCCACCACCAAAAATCCTGATGCAGAACCGCCATGGCAATTGCCAAAACGATAACCAGGTTGCGACCGGACGCGGATTGTGCCCGTGGTTGATTGGACATCGATCGAAATCTCCGGCAGCGAGCGTGGACGGCAAAGCGTGCAGTGTAGCGAATGCGTTGGACGAGAGGCAGGGAGCACGCAGCAGGGCGGCTACTCACCGCGTTCCTTGCCACTTACCTCAGACAGCACCGGGTCCATGTCCTCAAAGATGTTTCCTGCCTCCGGATAAAAGATGCGTCCGATCAGCAGGTCCACCAGATTGCCCACGTGCTGGGGGTGCGTCTTGGTGAACTGTCCGAAACTAAAGTCGCGGGTGTAAAACGCGGCTACCAGCTTACGAATCAGTTCGACACCTTGATCGAACTCGGCTGCCCACCGCCCAAGCTGTTTTGCGGACACGTCGCCGCTGCGCAGCCCCTCCACAACACTGTCGGCGGCCAGTTCCCCCGACTTTAGCGCCAGAAACACGCCGGACGAATAAATCGGATCGACAAAACCGAGTGCATCACCGGTAAGCACCCAGCCATCGCCCGCCGGTTGCTCGGCTCGATACGAAAATTCTCTGGCGACGTGCGTGTCTTCGTCCGCACGTCGAGCGTTCGTCATCCGCTGCAGCAGGGCAGGGCACTTGGCGAGTTCTTCATCAAAAATCTCCGCCGCCGTACCGCGTCCGCGCAACAGATAATCGGTATC
>JAYZEI010000205.1:0-26118 GCA_036337375.1 Planctomycetota bacterium
AATGTGAGTCACGAGCACCGGAAGATCGGCCCGCAATTCGAAGTCCGGGGCGAAGGTGGCCTGATGATCTACGGACGGGGCACAGAGATTCCGTCAGGCGAGGCCGGACGATGGCACAAAGAACGGCTGCATCTCTCGCCATTCATCTACCGGACGAAAAAAGACGGCACTCACCAGTTCAACGCCGATTACCGCGAAAGCGGCCACTACTATGATCCGCTCTACGGCGACAAGGTGATCCGCTTTGGAGTCATGAAAACCCCAAAACAACCCGAAAAAGACCAGCCGTAGAGCCGGCGATGTTGGCGACACCTCAAGAGTCGTGGGGTGCGACAAGCGAACCGACGGTACGCCGCAAAAGAAAACGCCCAAGCCTTTGCAAGTTGCGGACTTGGGCGATTGTACGCCGCTCGATGCGACGGGAAGCGAAAGTGCCCCCTCTAGGACTCGAACCTAGAACCTACTGATTAAGAGTCAGTTGCTCTGCCAGTTGAGCTAAGGGGGCGTACGACCGAGGCCTCAATCGTGAACGAGACATGGTAACGTGCCGGGGCGCTTTGGCAAAGGGAGTCACTCATCGGTTCCCATGCCGAGTTGCCGCATTTTTCGGTAGAGGTTCGACCGATGCAATCCCAGCCGAGCGGCGGCCTCGCTCATGTTGGTCCCGCTGCGTTCAATCGCGCGGTTGATGTACTGCTGCTGAAACGCGCCGGTGGCGTCGGCCAGCGGCAAATCGTCCGCAATCGAAGACGGACCGGCGGCGCGGGGGGACAAGATAAACTCCAGCTCCTCGGCCTCGATCTTCTCTTCGTTGGTCAGATAGGCCAGTCGTTCCATCAGGTTCCGCAGCTCGCGAATATTGCCGGGCCAATTGTGCGCCCGCAGCCGCTTTTTCGCGCCGGCCATCAACTTGGGCATTTTGCGGCCCGCTTTACCGCAAAAATCTCGCAAGAAATGATCGGCCAGCAGCACGATGTCGTCGCCACGGTCGCGCAGCGGAGGCAGTTCAAGAGTTACCACGTTGAGCCGGAAATAGAGGTCCTCGCGGAACTGCCGCTGACGGACCATTTCGGACAGATTCTGGTTGGTCGCGGCGATCACGCGGGCGTCCGTGTGAATTGGCTGGGAACCGCCGACGCGGACAACCACTTTCTCCTCGATCACCCGCAGCAATTTGGCCTGGCCGCCGGGGCTGAGATCGCCGATCTCGTCCAGGAATAACGTGCCCGCCGAGGCGAGTTCAAATTTGCCGATTCTCTGTTCGTGCGCGTCGGTAAACGCGCCCTTTTCGTGACCGAACAACTCGCTTTCGAGCAGGTTCTCCGGAATGGCCGCGCAGTTGACGGCGACAAACAGCTGGTCCCGCCGACCGCTAAGGAAGTGGATCATCTGGCTGACGACTTCCTTGCCCGTCCCATTTTCCCCGAAAATCGATACGGCCAATTCCGTGTCGGCCACGCGCTGGATCGTCGAACGCAACGCCTCGATCGGCGGGCTTTCGCCAATCATCCGCACGGCGCCGGCCGCTTCGTCCACCAGGCGGCGATTGGCGCTAACCAGGCATTCCAACTCCTGCGTGTTTTCCAATGCCGTGGCCGCGTGGGCGGCCAGCTCGATCAGGCCGGCCTCGTCTTGCGTGGAAAAGTTGCCCTCCAACTTATTGATCAATTCAAAAGCGCCGAACAGTTCGCCGCTCGACGCCCGCAGCGGAACGCAAAGCAGCGTCTGTGTTTCGTAGCCGAGTTTTTTATCGACTTCGCGGTCGACCAATTCTTCCGCCTCGCGGCGATCCACCCGCAAGGGCTCGCCGGTTTGCACGACTTGACCGACCACGCCGGCGTCGTCGGGAATGCGAAGTTCGTTACCCTCGACACCCAACGCCGGCCGGCCAACAAGCGTTTTGTTTGCCCGGTCCCACAAAAAGATGCTGGCGCGATCCGCTTTCAATAGCCGGGTGGCCGCCTCGGCCATTTGCACCAGCAGCGGCTCGGTCTCGCGGGTGCGATTCCACTGGTCGGTGATCGTCAGGATCGTCTCCAACCGGCGGATGCGGCTCTCGTTCGCATGCCGCCTGCGGACCGTCTGCAGGGCCACACCAACAGCCGCCGCCAGGGCGTCGACTTGTTCGATCCCGGCGTCGCCGCGATAAACGGCCAGCAACTCCTGCGAGCCCTGGCGGGCAAACAACGGTGCGACAAGCCAATCCTCGCCGCCGACGGCCCGGTCCGCGTCGAGACAGTCGGCCAGCAACTCGGTAGGCAGGGAAACCTCATCGCCGTCGCCGGCGAGATTCGTCCAGCTACCCTTGTCCGCCGCCAACAGGCCCGTCCATTCCGCGCCGGCGGCCTCGCGAACCAGCGGCAAAGCCGCCGACAGGTAGCTGCCCGCGGACGTGTGAGAGCCGGCCAGGAACAACAACTCGGCCACCAAACCGCCGGCATCCGCCGACGAAGACAGCCGTTGCCATTGGAAGCGAAAATCCGCAGCCGACATGTCCTTTGTTTGCGGCACGTTGATTTTGAATAATCAATTCTGAGAAATTGGCGGATCGCAAGATCGAACAAAGTGTATCAATCCCGCACCGACGGAGTCTATTCGATCGTCATCGAATTGACAACAGCCCCGGCGGATCTGCCGGGGGCTTTCAGCGGCTCTAAGGCGCAAATCGGCGCGGCCCTGCGATTTTTTTGCGGGCGGCTTCACAGCTTGCTCAAGTTGAGCGAAAACGCATGCACCACTTCGCCGTCGATCGTGATGATGCGATAGGTGACCGTCGGGTCGTCGGCCGTCGTATCAAACTGCACGATGCCGAACGACTGTTTCTCGTTGTAAGAGAACAGGGCCTTCTCCATCGTCTGGTGGACGTGCTGATTGGTCAGGCGTGAACTGTTCATTTCGTACAACGCGTAGTCGTTCGGTCGGTCGATCTTCCACAAATCGCTGCGATGGCGGTCGGCCGATATCAGAATCACGCCGCCGATTTCGTTTTTTGTCAGAAAGTCGAAAATCTCCTTCCGCTCGGCGCGGTATCCGTTCCACGTATCGCGGCTATCGCCTTTGGCATTGAAAGTCCACGGCACGGGCGAGGCGAGTACTTTGAACGTGCCGGTCGATTTGTTGACGGTCTCGAGCAGCCACTCCTTCTGCGCCGGGCCCAACATTGACGGCGCGTCCGACTTCGGGTTGGTCCGAGAGTAGCGACCGTCCAACATGATAAAGTGGACGTCGCCGATGTGAAAATCGTACCAGCAACCGGGTTGCTGTTTGCCGCCACCGTAAGCTGGATTGTTCCAATTGTTCCGGAAGATGTTCCACACCGGCCGCTTCCATTTGGGGTCGTCGATGTCGGGCCCGCCCCAGCAGTCGTTGGTGCCGAAATCGTGGTCGTCCCAAATCGAATAGACGGGCGTGTTGGCCGTGAGCCGCTGGAACTCCGGCCGCGATTGGCGGCGGTAGTAGCAGTACCGCTGCATTTGAGGCGTCTTGGGATCGTCGCTATACACGTTGTCGCCCAGGAGCAACAAAACATCCGGCTTTTGCTCGGCGATCGTATCCCAAACGCGCTCGTTGGGCGGCACGTAACCCGCACCGCCTCCAAATGCGATTTTAAATTTTGAGCCGACGCCCTTGACCGCCGCCGTGCGGAAACGGAACGGCTCGACGTGAGCCCGCTGGCCATTGACCGTCACCCAGTAGCGGTAGGTTGTTTGCGGTTGCAGTTCATCCACGGAAAGAACGGCTGTGTGGTCCGTCTCTTTGCGCGTCAATACCGGCGACGTCTCGCCAGGTGCAGCTGGATTCTTGTCGACCTTTTCGTAGAACGCACGGACTTCGGCAGGCTGGGCGGTGCGCAACCAGATTTTTACCGACCTGCCGGTCACGCAGCCGAGCAATGGCCCGTGAACGATGCGGTGTCCGTACAGATCGAGAAGCTGCTGGTATCGATTCTTGTTTCGCAGCGCGGCAAAAGGCGAATCCGCACCGCTGACAAACCGCCCCGGCGGCAACCCCAGACGAATTGCCCGCCGCAGGGCATCCAGCGCGGCCTCGGGATCGGCCTGCCGGACATACGCTCGGGCCAACATGTAATAGGACTCGGCATCCCCGGCATCTTTGGCCAAATAGTTCTTCAGCTGCTTGACGGCTCCCGCCGCGTTTCCACCAAGAATTTGCGTCAGCGCCGCCTGATGAACGCGTTTGTACTGTCTCGATGCAACCTTCGGCTTTGGCGGGGCCGCGGGACAGAAGCCCGTAGCCGCCAGAATCCCCACCAGGACAATCACGGTAAACGCTCGCATGCTGTCGACTCCGAAGCGGCAAACAAATTTCGATCCGGCACCTAGTCGTCGGTGATCGTGACCTTCAGCATTTCATCGCCTTGAGCAATCGAATCCACCACGTCCTGTCCTTCTAACACGCGGCCAAATACGGAGTGCGCATCGTCGAGGTGCGGCGTCGGTACGTGTGTAATGAAAAACTGCGAACCGTTCGTATTGGGACCGGCATTCGCCATCGACAGGACGCCCGGCGTATCGTGCCTCAATTCCGGGTGAAATTCGTCTTCGAACTTGTAGCCCGGACCGCCCGTGCCCGTGCTCTGCGGACAGCCGCCCTGAATCATGAAATTCTCGATGACACGATGAAACTTCAGACCGTCGTAAAAACCGTCCGCGGTCAGCTTTTCAAAATTGGCAACTGTCTTTGGCACTTTATCGTCATGCAGCTGGATGCGGATGCTGCCCTTTTCCGTCTCAATTGTCGCGACTTTCATGCGTTATCCTTTTTGAGTTCAAGTAAATATCGACGCTGTAATATCGACGCGGTAATATCGACACTGTGGTCGCCGGATAACCTAGCATATCGCACGCCGCTCCACCATTCGCGCGCAGTCGAGCGTGCGGATATCGCGAAGTTGCCGTTACCCGAAGCAGGCATAAAGCGGCGTGTGTAAAGCGACACGTGTAAAGCGACGTGTGTAAAGCGGCAGGCCTCCGCTCGCTCCGCAGGGCAGCGTCGGCGGACCCGCACTACGAATCGCGACCGGCGGCCGGATTTTCCCCGAGTTGATCGAGAATCTTGCAGTCGGGACACTCCGCCGGCAACACCACCTCGTTGAGTTCTTCCGAGCTGATTTGTTCCAACCGAATTGCGGCTTCGAGATTCGCTTTGTAGGCAAACGATTCACGTTGCACAAACACACCGCTTCTGTACCCGGGATTTTCGTCACGGCGGACGGCTCCTTCGGCCAGCAGCCGAAATTGCGTCTGGGCTCGGCCGAGCTGTTGTTTCCATACTGCTTCGTCCGCGTTCTCTAGACGCATCAGCCAGGCGGCGTGATAGCCGGCCTTGGCATATTCATGTCGTATGGCGACAAGGAGTTGCCGGTCGGACTGTTCATCCTCCGCCATTTCATCGATGAGCCGCCCCAGCAGTGACTGGCCCTCGATTAATTGTCCCGCCTTGATGTCGTCAATGGCCCGTGCAAATTCCAACCGCCGGCGGTGCGCGACACTGTTTTCGGGCAAGGCTGCCACGGCCAGCGCATAGGCATCGCTGGCGTCGGACCAACGTTTTTCCGCTTCGGCCTTTTCCGCCGCGCGGATGTGGATTCCCGCGAAATCCGCGGCCAAATAATCGCGGCCCGAGCCAACGTGCCAGACGATTACCGCCACGGGGATGAGCAGCCAAAGCGTAAACAGCGTTCGGTACATTGCCTCTTATCAACTCTCCATTCGCGGTTTAAACGAGTCGCCGCAAGCCAATCCAAACCAGCGGCACCGACCAGACCGTTGCCATTAAAACCAACAGCAACCGGTAACGCAGAGGCTGGCGAATCTTGGGCTGGGGGATCGGCCAAAGATCCCCGATAGGCGTGTCTCCCAGTATCGTCTGGACATCGACCTTCATAGACGGCAGTGACCCGACATCGCTCCCGACCGGCTCAAGGTAATCGCGCAGATCGTAGGTGCCGCCACGCACCGCCATATACCGCAATTCAAAAATCTTGGCGTCGCCGTCAACGCGGACACTCTCGACTCGAACCCGGAATGATGACCGCTCATCGGCCGCTTTCACCTTCAAATCAGTCGCGAACCGAACCCGGTATGAGGCCTCCATACCAACCGTCGTTGGAATCAGGGTCTCATTCAGGTCCTCGTCCGCCGCTGTTTCCACCGGAGCCACGTCGGCCGCCGGGTCGAAGTTGGCCGCCGCGTCTTCGGCGGCGTGGCTCACACCCGGCGTGCCGCCGAGCAGGCAAGCAACCGTGAAACAAACGCAATACCGGCCAACCGGCCGGCGGATGATAAGAATTCGAAGCACGTTTTGTCCGTACGCCCGAGAGCACCCCTTCGCCCCGGCTATTCTCACCAATCGGCGCAATGACAGCAAGTGACTTGCGGGCGACTCGGCTTGTGAAAAACGCTTTTTTTGGTATCTATTCGCAGACAGCCTGTTCCTTGATGGCCAGCTCGAAAACAAAATGAAGACACTGTTGCTACTCCGGCACGCGAAATCCAGTTGGGATGATGCGGGCCAATCCGACCACGACCGGCCACTGAATAGCCGCGGCAAACGGGACGCACCGCGGATTGGAAAATTGCTCGCCGATGAAGCGTTGGTTCCCGACGTGATTCTGGCGTCGAGCGCGTGCCGCGCGCAAATGACGGCCGCGACGGTTGCCGAACGCTGTGGCTTTGCCGACGAGGTTGGGCGGTGCCCGGAGTTTTACCTGGCCCCACCGGAAGCCTATATTGCCACGGTAGCCACACTGCCGGAGGATGTACACCGCGTTTTGGTCGTCGGACACAACCCGGGAATGAGCTTGCTGCTGCAGGCGCTCACCGGCAATTCGGAAACATTCCCAACCGCCGCGCTCGCCCAAGTAGAAATCGCTATCGATTGCTGGACGGCACTTGCGGGCAACGGCAGCGGCAGACTGATTAACTTCTGGCGGCCGCGTGAATTGGATGAATCGTAATCCTGCGGTCAGTCGCCGGCGGCCGGCTCCGCGATTTGCTCCAAGCCCTGGGCGGACGTCGGAGCGGCCTCTGCCTCGACAGACAAACGGTGTAGCGCTTCGGCTGCTTGTTGAATTGTCTTCGGCTGATCGGCCAGCGCGGCGTTTTGCCGCCGGGCCTGTGCCGCTTTATCGGAGATGTTGCTCTGCAGCCGAGCCAATTCGTAAGCCGCACGTTGTGCGCCGCGATCGCCTGCGGAATGCAGACCCAACACATATCGCCGTTCACCGCAGGGAACTGTCGCTTTGATGAAATACTTCAAACGATCGCCCGTAGCGCGGCACGAGAGCAGCAACCAATCTGCGCGAAACGAGGCGGGAACAATAAAACGAAGCGTCAGTTCCTTGACGCCTTCAAAAGACTCCTGTGTTGATCGTTTGAATCGGAAAAAGACACCGTAGCCATCCGCCGTCGTGCCGCTGACGACCGTCGCCTGTTTGGGCGGCAGCTTTTTCCAAGTCTCGGTCACGACGTTGCGGCTGGACACGCCGAGATTGGCACTCGGCGCACCCTCAATGCGGACATCGCCGATCGGCGCTTTCACACTACCGCCCAGTGAGGCGCCAATCGAGCGCTGCTTTTCGACGGTTTCGGTCATTTGGATCGGGCCGTCGGCCATACTCTCCAACTGCGTTTGAGGTCGAAACTGAACGACCCGCATGCGGCGCTGGGGGCTGCGGATTTCAAAGACCAGTTCCTGCAAATCGGCCGAATCTCCACGGATTACCCGGATTGAGAGGGGAATGACCATTTCGATAATCCGCTCGTGGTAGTTGGATTCGGCAAATTCCAGCGGAGTCACATCGCGGCAGGAAATCGCCGCGGCGCAGTCAAAGGCGACTTCAATCGGTTCGCCACCCTCGCTGCGATTTGGGATACCGTGGCTGCCGGCGGCCGTGACGAAGGCGAACACGCAATAACGAAACCCGAAGCCGTTGTGAAGCATAAATCCTTCCATTTCTGAAACGAGTAATTTAGGGGCCCAAAAGTCGGCCCGCCGATTACCCAATCATTCGTCCGCGGTGCCGGCGGTCAATCGTTGCAATGCTAGTACGGTGAAAACTGTGGCTCGACGAACTTACGGATAGTCGCCGCAGGCACGGAGAAACCCCTGCAACTAAATTCCGTCGCGATGGGCGGTGAAAAACCGGTATCCCCGATAAGGGTCGCGGTCACCGGGAAAAATACACTCGGTACTCGCCGGCGGGGCTGAACTTCACACGGATTACGCACGAAGTGTGGCCGGTCAAATCCCGCAGTCACCCACCTGCCCCGGAAACGCTCTAATGTTCGTCGGGCAGTAGCTCGGCCGTTTTCTGACGTTGCTTGGTGAGAAATTGCCGAAACTTGTCGTCTTTCGCCAGCTTGAGCGCTTCGTCCCAGTGTTTTAGCGCGGCGGGAAACTGTTTTAGGGCATGGCTGGTCTCGGCAATGGCCCAATGACAGTTGATCAACTGCCGATGCACGTTCGCTTGCTTGTGCTGTACTTTCGGAAGCCTGAGCAGTGTGTTGTAGGCCTCGTGGTAGAGAACCAGCGCCGGCTCAAGTTCCGACTGGACCTGGTGCAAGTTGCCGAAATTGTATTGAGTTATCGAGGTGTCGAGGATGAGCTTGACCTGATTGGGGCTGCGTGCTGAAAGTTGTTTTTGGAGTTTCACCGCTTCCCGGAAGTGTTCACGCGACGAGTCCCATTCTTTGTTTTCTTTTTCCATTCGCGCCAGACCGTGGACGATGGTGGCCAGAATACTCTGGTAGGGCAAGTGCTGTTGGTTTCTTTCCAGCAGGTCACGGGCAATCGTGTGAAGTTCCCGATATTCCCGCAGTGCTTTCAGATGCTCCTCGTTTTCCATAATAATATTGGCATACAGAACACGACTGGTTAGCAGTAAATGCCGGTACTTGTCCTCTGGAATTCGCTCGACGATCTGCTGTTTCTCCTTGATGGCCAGCCGAATCGTTTTCAGAGCCGTTTCCCGGAGCTGCAGCTGCCGCTCGGCTTGGGCCAAATTATGCAGCCCCCGGGAGAGGTCCATTTGATATTGGAGGTTCTCCGGATCTTTTTCGCGAAGTCGACGGAGAATCGAGATGGCTTTTTGGGCCGAGGTGCTGGCCTGTTGAGGATCTCCCCGTTTGATCCAAATGGCCGTCGCATTGAGATTTAACAAAGCGAGTGAAACCTGATATTTAAATTCGCCGGGATGGTTTTCGACCAGAGCTTGGGCCGCTTGGACGCCGGCCGTCGAGGTTTTTCCGGCAGCTTCCCAGCGACCAAAACTCATTTCCAGATTGCTTTGGTTGATGTACCAACCCAATTGATGCGCGTGGAGAAGTTCCGGGTTGAATTGCTCTTTGCGCAACCGGTCGAGGATTTTCTCAGCCTCCGCCAGACTGCTGCCTGACTGTGACAAATCTCCGGCCGTTCGATACAGAACTGACAGATTAAGATGGGTCGCCAGCGCGGTCATCGGCGCAGCCGGCTGGCCCTGTTGCGGGGCGAGAATCTGTTGGAAATTGGCGATAGCCTGTGCGGTATTCCCGCGAATCATGTGGAGGGCGGCCAGATTGTTCAGCACGGTCATCTGCCGCTGTCGATCGGTGTCGTCCGCAGGTTGCAAGGCCGTCAGGGACGTCAAGATTTTGGCCGCTTCGAGATAGTTGGTTTCGGCGGCAGCGAGATCACCGCTCCCTTGAAAAAGATTGCCCAGACCGTTGTAGCATTTGGAGAGTTTGCGTTGATATGGTTTGTGCTCGGGCTCATCTTTGGACAGTTGCAGGAACAATTTAAGAGCGTTTTCGTAGTGCAGCCGCGCTGAATCGAGAGTTTCCAGCGAATTGGTGAGGACTCCCAACTGATAATGGACATCGGCTATTTCTGCACGAAAGGCCGGTTCCTCGCGGTGCCGTTCGAGGAAGTAGCTGTAGAAGTCAAGTAATTTTTCAGCCAACTGACGTTGCAGCGGCTTGAACCCGCTCAACTTCTGGGCCTGCGGACTGTTGATTTCAAGACTGAGACCCTCAATCACCGTGCGAGCCCGGCGGAAATCCGTTTCAGCATTTTTTTTTGTCCGCTCCAGCGCTGAGACCGCGCGCTCGGCGGTCTCTTTCTCCTCTTTTGTCTGGCGGTGGGCACGATTCAAGAGCCGGTTGCCGATCCCCAAACCGACCGTGGCCAAAAGCATCAGCAGAGCAGCGGAATTGATTAGGCGGCGGTGGAGTCGCGTCCAGCGACTGCAGCGGGTCCACCAGGAATCGGTGTAGCAGTCGATCGGTTCGTCGGCCATCCAGGATTGGACTTCGTTTTTTAGGTCGAGCGCCGATGCATAGCGGTTTGACGGATCTTTAGACATTGCCTTTAGGCAGATTGCTTCCAGCGCGGGTGCGACGGCGGCATTTAACGCCCGTGCCGCGGGAGTGGGGGTCTGTTGAATCTGCTTAATCAACTCCTCGGAGTCGGCCGCGTGATGGGGCGGCTCTCCGGTGAGGATCTCGAACAGAATCGTGCCCAAACCGTAAATATCCGTCGGGACACCGATTTGGTCGGTTGCACCGGCAGCCTGTTCGGGAGCCATATAAGCTGGCGTGCCAATCCGCGTACCGGCAATGGTCTCTCCCGTCCGATTGGTTTCTGTGGACGTGGCGACCGGAGCGATCACTGGTTCGTCGGGCGACTCCGCCGGCTCCTCCATTAACTTGGCCAGGCCCCAGTCGAGTACAAAGACTTCGCCAAAATCTCCCACCACCACGTTGTCTGGTTTCAAGTCTCGGTGGATAACCCCCTGAGAGTGTGCGTAGGCGATTGTCTGGCAAACCGTCGTGAGTATGTTGAGCAGATGAACCTGATCCCGCCGCTTCGGCGACTGGTTGTTCCGGTCTATGTGGCACTGGGCGATCAACTCGCGAAATGTTTTTCCCTCGACCAGACGCATCGTGTAGAGCGGTTCCGTGATATCGCTGCCCTGCCGCAACTGGTAAACCGGCACGATATTAGGGTGCTCCAACTTTCCGGTGATTTGGGCTTCACGAATAAACCGCTCCCGAACGACCGGATCTTCCGTGTACTGTGGTTGAAGATCCTTCAGCGCCACCTTTCGGTTGAGATTGCGGTCATGAGCAATCCAAATGCGGCCGATTCCTCCCTGCCGGTGAAGCTTTCGTTTGGCGTATTTCGCCTGGATGGTTTGGTTTTGGGCGGAATCCGGCTGGTCTGGTGCGGGTGACTCTACCCGACCAAATAACCTTTCCCAGGCCTGGTTAACCAGTTGCTTGTGTTCGGGAAACCGATCTTGATAATCCTGAATTTCAATGGCATCCGGACCTGTTTGCCGGTAGTGGAATTCCAATAGCAGCAATTCAGACAGCAAGTCGGGCCGATAATTGTCTTCGACCAGCAGCAGCAAATTTTCCAGTTGCGAGGGCTTCTGCACTTGCCAGGCTGACTCAAATTCGCTGCAGATTTTCTCAATCCGCATTGCGACTTCCAACGGTACGGGGTGTTGATCGGGTTCCATTGCTGACAGGCTTAGGCCTCCGTTTCTGTCCAGATTTTCTGGATAAGTTGAAGTCTGCGCTGAACCGTGCGACGAACACAGCCGAGTTTTTCAGCGATTTCGTCGTGCGTAAATCGCTCCATCTTCCAGACGGCGATCTTTCTCAAGGTGGCATCTGGCAAGGCTGCCAGTAGTCGGTGGTATTCTTCAGTTACCTGCAGAGAAAATTCCGGTGTGGGTTCATGACCCAGGACCGGCTCGAGTTGATCGCTCCACTGCGAATTGGCCATTCGATCCATGGAATGAATGACGTGCCTGCCCCCTCTTTTTTGAGCCCGGTCGTGAATTCGTTTGTCGATCGCCTTGTTGGCCGTGATCCGCACTAACAGGGCCCACAAATCGTGACGATCATGCAGCTGAGGAAAACGACCTTCCCGAGCCCCCAGGAAAAAACTCTTCATGGCAATTTGAGCGATATCTTCTTCGTCCGCCGATTGCCGCTGTGAACCGGATATCTTTTTGGCCGCAAGTCCGACCAGTCGTTTCCAGTAGCGTTGCCAAAGCTGCTGAGCAGCTTCCTGATCACCGCTTTTCAGCGCTCCGATCCAGTGTGTAACGGATCCAAATTGTGCCATGTCAGTTTCGTATTTTGAGTCGCATCGAGATTGCCGAAAACCGGCGGTGTACGGCAAACCGTGATATCTCTAAGACGCCACTATTATTACCCGAAGACGGCATTTGAACAAAATTATCTAATTTTCTTGTCCCACTTTTCAGACGTTTCTCGAGTTCCCCAGTAGCAGGGGCGTGACGGACCTTGGCGGTCGGTTCGTAGAACCAGACCGGTTGGCGGTCCGCTCACATATCTTCTCACGAGAGGAGGACGTCTGATGTTGTTTCTGAAAACGACCATGTGCACTTTGCGGGGCTGGGCAATACTGCTAGTGCTCAGCGGGTCCGCCGTCACGGCTCAAGCAGCTTGCCCTGGCGATACGGATTGGAACGGGCAGATTGATCTCGGTGATGTGGTACGGTTTTTCCACTACTATCATGATCGGGATCCGGTGGTACGGCGGTTGGCCGATACCAACCAGGATGGGATGACCGATGTTGCAGATATTTCCACGATTTTCGATGACTATCAGTCCGGTTGTCGGTCGCGAACCGATCCGTGTCCCGGAGACACCGATTGGGACGATCACATTGATGTTGGCGATCTGGTTCGCTTTTTTCACTACTACCGATCGAAAGACAGTATCGTTCGCCTAGCTGCGGATGTGAACCAGGACGGCCAAACAAACGTGGCTGACGTGGTAGCAATCTTCGAAGCCTACGACGAAGTTTGTCCCTAGTCCGGACCGACCCGGGAGCCAACCAATCGCAGGCCTCCCCCCTTGGACGAATAAGGGGCGGAGGCCTGTGTACTGGGCCATTATGTGTACTGGGCCATTAACGAATCCGGGGAAATGGTCGATTGCCGGGACCGTCGATCTTTCTGGTGCGGTTTCGTGACCTTATAGTTCTTCGCTGACCTGGGTCACCGTCTTGTTCAAGGTGGAGTGCCACGTCGTCATGGGTCCGCTCGAGGCCCGCCCGCCAATTTTTTTCTCGCCCCGTCCGCGGCGGTCCCCGCATAAACCGCGGTCCCCTGTCACATTTTTTGCCTCGCTTTCGAGTTCCTGGATAGAGGGAGTCCTCTCGACATCGTTCTATCGCAATGGTATCCGGCAAAAAATTCCACACCGAAACCTACACCTGGGGAACAACGAACGATGATCTCAATCACGAAATTCATTTCGATGAAATCTGCCGCACGCAAACGAAAATCCAGTCGCTATCGAACCTTTCGGCCGACACTGGAAAACCTGGAAGCCCGCAACCTGATGGCCGGCGACATGCATGGTGCTTTTCTCGATGTCCCCGCCGACGCAGACTGGGGTGATGTGGTCGAGATTCGAGGACGCATCGACCAGTGGGGCTGGGGGACCAGCGGCGAGTTCGACGTCCAGTGGTACTTGTCGGACGATGTGACCGCCTCCGACGATGATATTCTCTTGCGGCGCGCCGACGGGACAGGAGATACCTATCGCCATCCGTCGCTGGATCGTCAATCCAGTTTCTTTACGCGGGGACCCGAATTGACCGTCGATCTGGAACTACCCGATGCACTTCCAGTCGGCTGGTTAGGCAACGATTTTCACGTAATCATGCGAACCGACGCCCACGGCGAGGTAAACGAATGGTTTGAAGGCAACAACTTCGGTGAGCGGGGTCCGGGCAGGGACCGGGCGAGCCTGACGATAAACGCGCCGACGAGCCCCTTACATTTTTCGGATGCATCGCACGACGCCACACCGCTAAGTGTTTTTCAGAACGGCGCGGTCCGCTTCAGCTACAACTTCAAGAGTCAGGGACGTTCTTTTGATCCCGTGTTACCTTTTGTCCACGTCGAGGCCATCCAAAACGGCAACGTTGTGGCAAGCTTTGGACCTTACCAGGGAGTTGCCCGATCAAGCCAGCTGCTTAACCTGGCGGAACGAAATCTTGATGCGGGAACCGTTATGTTCCGTCCCCGAGCAAAACTTCTCTCGGGTCGAGCCGTTTTCGGGAAACCCGGTTGGCTCAACGTCCAAGCGGGAAGTTCGATCAACGGTGATACGCCCGGTGAAACATTCCGCTATGCCGAGATGGAAGGTGAGGGAGTTGTTATCAATGGTGGCGGTGGAACAGATACTCTGGTCATTGACGTCAGCTCCGATGCCATCACGGCACTCAACGGCCAGGCCCTCGGTCGGTTCGCCCCGGACAATGGCGTGACCGCCCAGCAAGCGATCTACCGGGGATCTGCCTACGATTTTCTGCAGTTAAACGACGGACGGGAGATTTACCTGGCCGGAATCGAACGTTTGGAATTTGCCGAGGGCCGGGTGGTGGAATTACTGGTCCAAACCAACGATCCGGCATTTGACGATCAGTGGAATCTGCACACCCAGGATGTGCCCGGTGCCTGGCGGTTTACCCGGGGATCCCGGGACGTGCTGCTGGTCTCACTCGATACCGGACTGCTAACGCCCGCCGGCAAAGCGGAAGATCCGTTCGAAGACATGACGGCCGGCCGCCTGCTTACGGATGCCACCGATGACGACAATTTCAATGGATCCTCATACGGACATGGCCACCGCGCAATCAGCGTGATGTCCGGTACCGCCAACAACAATGTAGGAATCGCGGGAATCAACTGGGTTAGCGATGTCTTTGTTGCGGATGTCTACCAAGGTGTCGATTTGGTCGACGGTATCGGCGCTGCGACCCAATACGCCGCGGAACGCGGCCAGCGCGTTGTATTCCAGGGCGGTATTCAAGGAAACTGGTGGCTGGGCGGATCCGGCGCCTGGAGTCGAAACGAACTCGAACAACTGTTCGAAGACAATCACTCCTCGAGTCTGTTTGCCATCGCCGCGGGAAACTTCAATCGCAATCTGAACGTCCGCGGCGGTGTGGCGGCCATGCAAACCACGCACACCAACGTCATGGCTGTGGGAGCCGAGAAACACACCTCGGAAATAATTCATGGACTGGCAAATTCCGCTACTGTTTTCCGCGCGGCTTATTCAAACTTTGGTTCCGATCTGACCATGATGGCGGCTACCGACTCACCGGCGGTCAACAAACAAGGAAATGTCCGGACCTTTACCGGTACCTCGGCCGCGAATCCCAACATGGCGGGGATTGCCTCGCTGGTCTGGTCGGCGCTGCCCACCGCGACAGCCGGCGAAATCCGCCAGATCCTGGTTGACACCGCCACGGACCTGGCAGCGCCCGGGCGGGACGATCAGACGGGAGCGGGGCTGGTCAACGCAGAGAGCGCCGTGCGACGCGCTGTCGCCCTGGCCCGCGATGCGGCCCTAGCTCAATTATCCAGCCCCGCGGTCCGGCCGGGCCTAGTAGTCGTTGCCGGTCGTTTCCAGCCCGGGCTAAATCTGCCGCTATTCCGTCCGCCGGAAGCTGGGACTGAAGCGATTGCCGCCGCGCGACCGGCCGCCGCCCGTTGGACATCGCCGGGCGTAGACCTAAAACATTCATTCGCGATGAAAGAAAGGCCGAACGATACAGAGTTCACTCCATCACCCCGACACTCCGCCGCCATTTCAGAAACCGACGCGGTCACGGCCGTCATGCACGAACTTGGCCAAGTCAGGGGAGACGATGATCTCGAACAGTCCGACGGCGAGCATGAATTGACGTACGCTTGGCTGCAACCCAATTTTCAAAAAACCTTCGCCGACGCGGCCATCGTGGATGAAGTGTTCGCCGAATTGTAAACGCGGAATGCCGCACAAAGGTTTGGTGTTGTACAAACACTAACAAGTGCTTGGCTCAGAGGTGGGCCGGCGGGGCCGGTTCCTGTGCCACCCCCTGAAAAGATCGGACGAAAAAAACCGACCGATTACGAAGCCGCCTGCTCGGCAACCGGCTCAGGTTGCTTAATCCCGCGGGCCACGGCGATCTCATCGTTGACACCGTCAACCTGCTGTTGGGCGGCGGCAACGGTTTTTGCGCCGACCTCGGCTGCCTGCCTGGCGGCAGTCGCCTGTTGCTGCATCGCGGTGTCGACGGCAGCCAACTCGGCTGTACGCTTCTTCGCGGCCTCGGCAGCCGCAGCGGCATCGGCAAACGTCTTTTCCATCACCGCCACCTGTTGCTTGGCCGTCTCGACCGCCTTGGACTTCGCCACCGCCTCGTCGCGGGCGGCGGCGAGTTGTGTGGTTTTGGCCTTAACCAAATTATTGATCTGCGTGGCGGCCGCTGCCAGTTCCTTGTCGTCCGCCACTTTGCCGGCCGCTTCGCCCGTCTTTTTCGCCGCCTCGGTCAGCGCCGCCAGCACGGTCTCAAGCGTCGAGGCCGATTTGCCCGCTGCGTCCCGCGCGGTAACCGACTTGGCATGGGCCTCTGTCGCCGCAGTCACGCCTGTCGCAGCCGCGGTCTTTTTCTTTTCAGCTTCGGCCGAAATACTTTGTGCGGAAGTCAAATCGGCTTTGCTCTTTTCCGCCACCACTCGCGCCTGCTCCGCGGTTGTAGCAAGTTGTGCGTGTTCGCCCTGGCGGGCCGTCAATTGCGTCACCGCTGCGGCCCGGCGTTTGAACAACTCTTCCAGCTTCTGCACGAACACGATTTCGCCGTTCCAGCGATCGACTTGCCGCTGCGCGGCGGCGCGTTCAGCGGCAGACTTGTCGGCCGCCTGTTTGGCCACAGCGGACTTTTCTTCGGCGGGTTTTACCAGCGGCGTGAGTTTTTCCATCTGCTGCTTTGCCGCAGCCACCGCCGTGGCAGCATCGGCGGCAGACTTTTCGGCACTGGCATACTGCGATTTAGCTTTTTCGAGTTCGGCCGTCTTCGCAGTTACCGTCTGACGCCCCGTGACGAGCGCCGCCGTTCGGCTGTCGGCCACGGCCTTCAGCTTGGCGCTGACTTCGGCCAGTTCTTTGTCTTCCGGCAGCTTTGTCGCCGACGCTTGCGCCTTGGTGGCGGCCTCGGTCAAACCCGGTACGGCCGCTGCGAGCGCCGCCACCATCTTGACCGCCGCCGCATGCGCCGCCGCGATCTGGTCCATTGCGGATTTTGCCCCGGTCTTGGCTACGGTCGTCGTTTCAACCCGCTTTTGCGCGGCGGTGGCGGTGGTTTGTGCGGCGGTCAAGTCGGACTTCGCTTTCGTCGCGGCGGCCTGCGCGGTTTGAGCCGCTGTCGCCAGCGGTTGATATGCCGTCTGCTTCGCCGCCAGGTCCTTTTTCGCCGCTTCGAGGCGATTGGATAATTTCGGCGGATTGGTCGTCAAGTTCCCAATCCGAACGCCGTCGGCCGCATTCCAAATCCGCACTTCGCCCGTCCAGTCGCCGGCAATGGCACGATTCGTTTCGTCACAAAACGACACCTTGACGGCCAATTCGGCAAATGCTTCGAAGGCCTGAATTTGTTTACCGTCCTGTTGCCACAACTTTGTCACGCGATCGCGGCCGCACGACAGAATGCGGCCGTCGCGGCAGAATTCGACCGACGCCGCGCCGCCTCCGTGCCCGCCCCAGTTCTTAATCTGGCCACCATTTTCCATTTCCCATAGACGAATACTGCCGTCCTCACTGCAACTGGCCACCACGTTGGAATCGGCGCGCCAGGAAATTCCGGTAACGCCTTTGCTATGGGCTTTCAGCGTCAAGTACTCACGGCCCGTCCAGCCTTCCCACACAAATAACCCGCCGTTGCGATCGCCGGTGGCGAGCAAAACTCCGTCGGGGCTGAATTCAATCGAATAGATCCAATCGGTGTGTTTGCGCAACTCGTGAATTTTCTGGCCTGTCTCGGTCGAATAAATTCGTACCACCCGCTGCGGCCCACCCAGAGCGATCAGCGTTTGATCGGCGCTGATGTCGGCGGCCAGCACGGTGTCCAATTCGTCGCCGATCTCGATAATGCGCTCGCCCGTTTTGATGTTCCACACGACCACCCGTCCACTCGCGCCGCCGCGGCCGCCGCCGGCCAGCAGCAAGCTGCCGTTGCGGCTGAACTTAAGCACCCGCGGGAAGCCTTCCGGGAACGGCAGTGCGCCGAGCAACTCGAGCGACTGCGTGTCGTAAAGCAACACTTGACTCTGGCCAGCCACTGCAGCCAACGGCGACCAGGGATTTGTAGCCAGCGCCGAAACCGCCGTAGTTGCGGCCGTAAGAGTGACCGGTTCCAGGCTTAGCCGCGCGGGCACCGGCGGCACCTCCGGCTTGCCCGTCGGCGCGTCTTTCAGCGCAAAGTCAAATTTTTTCTTGGCCGCAACCGGCGCTTTGCTACTCGCATTTTCCAACGCGCCGCCGTCGATCCATTTGCGGATTGTCTCGATCATCTCGTCCGCGATCTTGGGCGACTTGGGCGGCATGAACGGTTCGTCCTGATGCGAAACCAGCGCGTACAGGTAGCTGCTGGCAGAATCGCCCGGTTCGACCACTTCGCCCGACCCGCCGCCCAACATCAGGTTGGTGTAATTGGTCATGTCCAGATCGCCTTTTTTCTTGTCGGCGTTGTGACAAGAAAAACACTTGGTCCGCAGGATCGGCACCAGATGCTCTTCATAGGTGATCTTGGGTGGCTTTTTTTCCTGGGCCGTAGCGGCAGTAGACAGCGTCCCAAGAATCAGGCCGCAGAGGATTATTCGTTGCATGGCGTTCATACTTCTTTCTCGCTCCCAGGCTCCGCCTGGAAACACGGCGGCTAGTGGTTAAACACAAACTCGCGCGCATTCAGCAGGGCCCAGAAGACATCCTCCAGAACCGGCTTCTTATCCTCAACATCAACGAGAATGGCATTCAGATTGTTCTTTTCCTTGTCCGTCGGCCGCCGCGTCAAACAGCGAATGTACAACTCCTCGATGATCTGTTCGGGAGCAACCTTCTCTTCCAGCCGCTTACCAATCAAGTTGCCCTGACCGACTTTGCTCTGTAGCGTGTCGCCATTGAGCAAATGCAGCGCCTGAGAGAGATTAGGCTCAATCTTCACTTCGCAGGCACAAACCGTATCCCGCTTGGCGCGGCCGAACGTCGACAGGAAGTATGTGCTGGTATTACCGTTGGCGATCTGCACCGCACGGGCGCCGAGCGGCAGGCCGCCAAACTTGTTCTTGGTATCCGTGACCTGGCTGATCAAGTCGAGCAGAATTTCGGCGCGCACGCGCCGCAACGACGCGTGCGAAAAATTCGTAATATCCGTCGCGTTCGTGTCGTTCGTGGTCGTGCTAAGTTGGTATGTCCGCGAGGTGCAGATATCGCGAACCAACTTTTTGAAGTCATACTTGTATTCTGTGAACTTCTGGCCCAAGGCATCAACCAGCTCCGCGTTGACCGGCGGGTTGCTGACCCGGACGTCATCGACCTCGTTGATGATCCCCCGGCCGAAGAAGTGGCTCCAGACAATGTTCGCCAGGTTCTTCGCGAAGTAAGGGTTTTCGGCTGAAGCCAGCCATTCGGCCATCACGACGCGGCGATCTTTGCCCGCCACGTCGGGAACCTCGCCGCCGAGGAACTTGGGAGCCATCACGCGGCCGCCGATGGGATGCTTTACTTCGCCGCTACCGCTGTTGAAGATAATCTGCTCGCGGGGGTCTTCGCCGCCTTTGCGGCCGATCTGTGAGAAGAAAGCGGCAAAGCTGTAATAGTCATCCATCGTCCAGCGGTCCAACGGATGGTTGTGGCACTGAGCACATTGGATCCGCATGCCCATAAACACTTGGGCAACGTTTTCCGCAACCTTCTTCGGGTCGCCTTCCATCTGGTAGTAATTGGTGGCGGCGTTTTCAAACGTACCACCACTGGCGCCGAGCAGTTCCTGCACCATTTTATCCATGGGCATGTTGCTGGCGATGCGTTCCTGGATCCAGTTGTAATAGCGGAGCATCGGTTTGTAGGCGATTTGCTGCGTCGTGCGAACTTGCAACAACTCGGCCCACTTCATCACCCACATCTCGACGAACTCTTTGCGGTTGAGCAAATTATCAACCAAATTGTCGCGTTTCTTCGGATCCTTATCGTCCATAAAAGCCTGATACTCTTCGACAGACGGCAGTACGCCAACCACGTCGAGATAGACGCGGCGGAGAAACTCTTCGTCCGTGCAAAGTTCCGACGGCTGGATGCGGAGCTTTTTGAATTTTTTGTACATCAGTTTGTCAACGTAGTTGTTGGCGGCGACCTCGTTCCACTTGAAGTCCAGCCCCTTCGGCAGCACGATGAAATGGGTGCCGACGGTGTACGTCTCAAAGCGGGCCATGATAAAGGCCTCACCCCGCTTGTCGGCGGTAACGACTCCGTTCTGCTCGATCGGAGCCGAGTTGTCGTTGTTCGACAAGAAATACGCCATCGACGTCACATCGCGATCCGTACCGTCGGAATACTTGGCGCGAACGTTGATTTGCTGGGTTGCGCCTTTGCCATTGAGCACGGCACCCTTGGGATAGATTTCAACGGCGACGACCTTCGGCACTTCGCCCTGATCTTGGGGAACGCCGGCCCGCAGCCAACGCAGCAAGATGTCGGCATACTCGCTGTCTATTTCGTAGCGCTTGCCACCCGTGTGCGGGACCACACCGGTGGTTTTCTCCATCACCAGACTTTTTTCCGGAACTGCCAGGTTGATGCGGCGGCCGGGGATCTCGCGAGTCAGGCGGTGATAGTCACCATTGGGGTCGAACCCGAACAGCGAGAGTCGAAAGCCGTCCTTCCCGCTGGCCGCCCCGTGACAACTTCCCGTATTGCAACCTGATTTCATGAAGACCGGCATGACATCGAGCTTGTAGCTGATGGGAGGATCTTCAGTTGCCCGCTGAACTTCAACAGGAACTTTTGCGGTGAGACCGGCATATTCGACCGTTAGTTCGGCGTCGCCGTCAGCTTTAGGCCGCATCACGTTCCCCTCCAGCGCTGCCAACTCGCCATTTGAAAGAGAAAACTTCGCCTCGGCCGTCACATCGCGAGTGATCCCGTCCGGATACTGTGCCTGAACGATCAGCGACTGACGATCGCGAACCGTCGTCAGTTGCACTTCGGCCGGATACACGTTGATCTGAGCCGGCTTCGGACCGTCAGCCAAAGTGGGTTGCACTGTGGACGCGATCAACAATGCGAACGCGGCAATCCATGACTGTTGAAGTCGCATAGCTGGTTAATCCTGTGTTTAGTTGGGTCTTCTCTTCGTGAGAACGGGTTGAAAAAAATCGTCCCGCGAACTTACTCCCCGCCGCCACCCGCGTCAGCAGCATTGCGGGCCTCTTGTCGTTTTTTCGCCGCCAGACGTAGCTTCTCCAGACGCGTGAGCGGCTTCGGTGGTGGAGGCGGCTTCGCTTCCGGTTTCGCCTCGGGCTTTTTCTCCTCGGCTTTCGGCTTCGGCATCGGCTTGGGGGCACCCGGTGGAGGTGGCAAAGGCTTGTCGATCTGAAGTTGAACACCGCCGCCGCGGCTCACGATCGGCTCGCCGTTCTTCACGATCGTGACTTGGCAGATCAAATTGTGCTTGCCCACCGGACTGGCCGGATCCGTTTTCAGGTTGAAGACCAATTCTTTCGTGTCTTTGTTGAATTTCATCTCCGTCGTCGTGACCTTGGGCGGGAGGCCCAATATTTGCGCGGTCGCCTCACCTTCAAATGGCGTGGTGTGATTCAGTTTACACAGAATTTGCGCCTCCTGACCTTGCTCGCACGCCGGCCGCTGCATTTCAAAGCGGACGAAGGCGTCGGCAATTTCCAGATTCGCGAGCTGCGACGAACCCCACATGCCGCCGGAGGTGCCGAGGGCGTAGACCTTCCAGAGCTTAATCTGGGCACTGCCGTTGGCGTTGATCGGGTAGTTTACTTCCGTCTGGCCTTTGGCAATGTTGACGGAACTTGCCGCACCGAGTCCCGGCGGACGGAACGGCAACTGAACGTTAATCTGTTCGTCCCAGCCTTCCTTTTTCGTGGCGATGACTTTCAACTGCATGGAGCCTTCGCGTACGACTGGAACCTTCGGCACGACGATATCAATCTTGAACGGCAACTCATCGACGACCGCGATCGCTAGTTGCTTGACGGACTTCCAGCGGTAGCGCGATTGGCCCGGGGCGGCGATAATATAGTCGGCCGTGTTGCCGAAGCCGCCGCGAATCGCTTCGTTCTCGATGTGTCGGGCGGTGAAGTTCAGCAGCTTGCCGGAAAGCGGAGCATCGGCCGCCGCCTCAAATACGACGGGCATTGTGTTCATGTTGGCGGGCATGTTCTCACAGAGCATTGTCATTCCCGCGGGCAAATCCTTGCCCTCCAGAACCAGTTCGCCGCCAAAGTTACTCCGGCCGGCATTGATCAGCGTGGCGAAACGGCCGCCCCGCGGCACGAAGACCTGCTGACGGTACTGCCCGTACCGCTCAATACGGGGAATCGACAACGACAGGCTCGGCTTGATTGCTTGGAATTCGATCCGATAGACGAGGTCCGGGCCGCCGCGACCGAGGTGATCGGTCACGCGGATGAAGTACTCACCGTCCTCCGGCACGTTGAAGCGAAAGTAGCTGTCCGGGCCGCGAGAGTCGTCATTGCCCGCAATTCCGCCGCCATCGGCTTTGTACAGATTCATGACCGGATCAAGTCCGGAACGAATTCGGCGGGCGAAACACTCGACCTCGAATTGCTGGCCCTTCTTGGCGGTGAACTTAAAATAATCGACATCCTTCGGCTCTTGAATGATGCCATTGAAGGCTAACGGCAACTCAACGGGAGATGCTTTGGCCGTTTCGTTGTTCGGTTCAGCCTCAAATGCATTGCCATGCTCGAACAGACGGAAGCGGTTGGCTGTTGGCGAGATTCCGCCATCGTCTTGAGCGAAGACACCGTAGTCGGTTACCTCGTTGCCCGGCAGCGGGATTTTCTGCACGAGTTCGCCGGACGGCAGGCCGAGAAATGTGACTTCCGTTTCCTCGCCGATTTTTCCGCCGGCCGGATAGACGGCGGTTGGCCGGGGAAAGGTGCCGACGTGCAAGCGGTAGTTGTTCCCTCCAGCGTACGCGCTCTCACGGACTTCGATGGTGTACCGGCCATCCTCCGGGGCAACAACCGAGGCGTAGCCGTCTTGCAATGCGAGCGCCGTGTCGTCATTGGCCGACAACTCAAACCGCTTTTCATTGAGAATCGCCACGTAGGGATCGAACATCGCCGTGCTCAGCCGCATGGCGACGACTTCTGCCGAAATCCGCTGGCCTTTCTTGGCTTCAACAACGTAGTAGTCGACATCTTCGTTGCCGACGTTGCCATTGACGACTTTGTTCAGCTCAATCGATTGCGGTACGGCGAAATCGCTATTCGGCTCCTTCTCGTCAACGACCGCCAGATTCTCCACCCAGAATGTCCGAAAATCCGAGAGGCCGGTCTTGGTGCGGACCTGCGCGACGTGCTCACCGAGCCGCACATCGGGAGCAATCTTCAGGGTTACCTTGACGTTGCCGGCCGCCGGCTCCAGCTTGGTGACCTCGAAGCCCGCGGCTTCGTAAAAGAAGATTTCTTCAGCATCACCCAGGTTGGAGCCGTTGAAAGAAACGACCAATTCCTGTCCGCGCTGAACGCCGCGCGGCGTAATGCTGCTGAGACGGGGCGAGGCGGCAAAGGTCGACGCGGCAAACGACGAGCACGCTATTGCGGCGACGAGCAGTTGGGCCAGAAAGCGTCGAGGCATGGCTTCTCTCCGACTATCCAAAAAGTGCGGGGCACGCCTTACAGAAGCGGCCCGCGCGAGGTTTCATTCACAGGGCGGGCCGACTAGATAATCAACTCTTTGCGAACCTTGCCGCCGTTAACGATCTCAATCGGACGATCGCCGGGCGACATCAGTTCTTTGTCCGCAACAATGCCTAAGCGGCTGTAGATGGTTGTGGCCCAATCTTCGACGGTTAATGGATTCTCTTCCGGCTCGCTGGCGATCGAGTTGGACGAACCGTACACGATCCCTTTCTTAATTCCGCCGCCGGCCAGAACGACACTGAACACCTTCGGCCAGTGGTCGCGGCCGGCATTGCCGTTGATTTTTGGTGTCCGACCGAACTCGGAGGCGATCGCAATCAGTGTCGAGTCGAGTATCCCCCGCCGATCAAGATCGCGAATCAGAGCTGCAAAGGCTTGGTCGAACTGCGGAACCTGTCCTCGGATACCGCCGTTGATGTTCCCGTGCATATCCCAACCACCGTACGTCGTGGTGACGAAACGGACGCCGGCCTCGACGAGACGGCGGCAAAGCAACAACCGCGAGCCGGCAGTGCTGCGGCCATACTCATCACGAAGCTTGCCGTCTTCCTTCTCGATGTCGAAAGCCTCACGAGCCTTCTGCGAACTGATCATCGCATAAGCACGATTGTAGAAGGTGTCGACCGCATCGAGCGAATCCGACTTCTCCTTTTCCTTGAAGTGATCGTTGACTACGTCGAGAATCCTCCGCCGCGTCGTGAAGCGACCTTCATCAACGCCACCGGGCAGGTTCAGATCGCGAACCTTGAAGCCCTTGCTGGCGGGGTCGGCACCAAGGCTGAAGCCGGCATACGACGAACTCAAATAACCGGTGCCGGCGAACTGATTCGGCTGGTTCGGGATACAGACATACTGCGGGAGGTTATTTCGCGGCCCAAACTCATGAGCGACGACACTGCCCATGCTGGGGAATACCAGCGCAGGACTGGGGCGATAACCCGTAAACATGTTGTGCGTCCCACGTTCGTGAGCGGCCTCACCATGCGTCATCGAGCGGCAGATAGCAATTTTGTCAGCGACCGTTGCAGTCTGCTTCCAAATCTCATTGATCCGCACGCCCTCAACGTTGGTCTGGATACTATTCATCGGACCGCGATATTCAATTGGCGCATACGGCTTCGGATCGAACGTTTCCTGATGGCACATGCCACCCGGCATGTAGATAAAAATTACCGACTTTGCGGGCCCCTCTTTGGTTTCGTAGTACTTTTGAGCAGCCTGCGCCTCTTTCACGCGGAAAAAATCCGCCAGCGTCAGGCCGATTCCGCCTGCGAATCCAACGTGCAGAAAATCACGCCTTGTGGGGTGCGAGTTCATCGTGAAACCTCTCCTTCGAATGACGGGCCGAGAATGGTTCGGACATGCTTAACCTAGAGATCGAATCTAGTCGGAAGCACACAACTACCGAATCGTCGGAAACTAAAGGCGGGTTTAAGGTTAGCGGCAAAGGTTGGCGGGAGCCACCCGCAATCTGAGCATGATAACCCCCAGCCGCGGAGGTGTCAAAGACAACTTAGCAGACGGGCGGTGTGCGCAGTCGAAAAACCGCCGCAAAATCGTGACGCAAGATCAGACCGTAAGTACCGGTTTGAGCGTCGGTTGGAACGGACATCTACACCGTTGACCACCCGCCGTCGGGGTACCGATAATGGACTCTAGCGAATCAAATCCGACGGCCGTGCGATGCCGTCGCCGACAGGATTCGTAATCACCGCGACGGCCCGGAAGGCCCTCGTCTAGAAAAGCGTGTTCGGATGTGGGATTCCTGTCAAACTTGTGGTGGCGCGATACAGCAAAATGAGGACAATTGTCCGCATTGCCACAGCGAACTTGTACCGCCAGATCCAACGGCGACGTGGTACCAGTTCTTCCAAGCCGGCCGCAACCTGTGGAAAGAAAAGCAATACGATCAGGCGGTGGTACAACTGAGCCAGGCTTTAGTTGAAGCACCCTCCGATGCACAGGTCGCGCGATGTTATGTCGCTCGTGCCGATGCCTACCTTGGCAGCGGCAACATAAATCAGGCGGTCGAAGACGCGACGCAGGCGATTCAGGCCGACGCCTATTTCGTTGATGCCTACGCCTGCCGGGCCACCGCGCTGGCCAGCCAAAACAAATGGCGGCCGGCGATCGACGATCACGCTCAAGTAATCCGGTTAAACCCCAACGTTTCCGCTGAGTATCTCAACAGCGTCAAGAAAACGGTCGCCGACGCACTGAAAGATTTCGATCGGCAAGTCGCCGGTGGCGGCAATCCACAGTTATTTCAGGACCGGGGTGTCGCCTTCGCGTTGATCAATCGCCACGATCGCGCGGTGTC
>JAYZEI010000206.1:0-21196 GCA_036337375.1 Planctomycetota bacterium
TTCCCGTGTTGCCAAGGAACATGGCGGCTACTCGGTGTTCGCCGGCGTCGGAGAGCGAACCCGTGAAGGTACCGACCTGTGGCTGGAAATGCAGGAAACCAAAATGGGAGGCGATGCTGGCGGCAGTGTGATGGATCAGACGTGCATGGTGTTCGGCCAGATGAATGAACCGCCCGGTTCGCGCCTCCGCGTTGCGCTCAGTGCGCTGACGATGGCCGAATATTTCCGTGACACGACCGGCAAAGATACGCTGATGTTTGTAGACAACATTTTTCGTTTTTCACAGGCGGGCAGTGAAGTGTCCGCCTTGCTGGGCCGCATGCCCTCCGCGGTCGGCTATCAACCTACATTGGGCACGGAAATGGGCGAATTACAGGAGCGTATCGCATCAACGGACAAAGGCGCGATCACATCGGTGCAGGCGGTATATGTCCCTGCTGATGATCCCACCGACCCCGCGCCGGCGACGGCGTTTGGACAGCTTGATGCGTTCATTTATCTTGAACGGTCCATTTCAGAAAAAGGCATCTATCCGGCCATCGATCCGCTGGCATCGTCGAGCCGTATTCTCGATCCGCAGTATGTCGGCGACCGGCATTACGCAATCGCCCGCCGCGTCCAGGGTAATTTGCAGCGGTACCGCGAATTGCAGGACATTATCGCCATCCTGGGTGTGGACGAATTGAGCGAAGAAGACAAGATCGTGGTCCATCGAGCTCGCCGAATTGAACGGTTTCTTTCGCAACCATTTTTTGTGGCCGAGGTTTTCACGGGCAAAGCTGGCGAATACACGTCCGTGGAAGATACGATCCGCAGTTTTGAAGAGATTTGCGAGGGTAAATGGGATCACCTTCCCGAGCAGGCCTTCATGTACGTGGGTTCGATTGAACAGGCCGAAGAGCAAGCCAAGAAGCAAGCGGCCCAAGCCCAGTAGAAAATCGTATGGTAGACGCATTAGCCAAAGAGATCGCCGGCGATAAAATCGTCGTTTGCGTGGTCGTGACACCGGAAAAGACGGTGTTGGATCATCCGGCCGAATTTGTCGCACTGCCGTTGTTTGATGGTGAGTTGGGTGTTTACCCGGGCCGAGCGCCTTTAATCGGTCGCTTGGGCTACGGCGAATTGCGGATGGTCGAAGGCGGACGGACGAAGCGGTTTTACGTCGATGGCGGTTTCGTGCAGGTGGGCGACAACCGCGTTACCGTGTTGACCAATCGAGCGGTTCCGGCGGACGAACTGGACGAGTCTGCGGCCACCGAGCAGCTGGCTGCCGCCCGTCAGAAGCCCGCTACCACACTTGAGTTAATGGCCATCCGCGACCGGGCTGTCATGGAAGCGCGGGGCCAGCTTCGCGTGGCCCGCAAGGCCAAATAAACCGCATCTCTTGCCACCGTGCTCGGTGGGACCGATTCACGTCGCAAGAACGGACTGAGGCGTTTCAGCCGTAAGACCGCGCGACTTTTACCAGGCGGGTCGATCACACCGCCCGTGGAATTTTCCGAGCTCTATCTCACGGTCGCGCTCAGCGCGGGACTGTAAACTGCCGAATGGAATGGTACATCAGCGAGCCAGTTCCAACCGCTAATGCCCGTTGCGAGACGGATCGTATGCAACACTCACTTAAGCAGCACGAACCGCACAGGATCGGCGTCCGGCATTTTCATCCTAGTTTGCCAGGCGCGGCCATCGAAATCATCAGCGGCCGCGCGCGGCATGCCGTGAGGCATGTCGGTCGGACTACTTATTTTATTGGTTCGGGGCAGGACTGCGATCTTGTGCTGAGCGATCCGCGGTTCGCCGAAGTATACGCCTATCTGTTCGTGGGCAATCGAGGGATTTCGATTCGCCACCTGGGTATCGGACCGGACTTGATGGTCAACGGCAGGTGTGTCCGCCGCGCGATGATTTGCGACGGCGCGGAAGTTGTGATGGGTTCCTACGAATTCAAAATTCATACGGAGCCGGCCACGGAATACTTCCCCGACATTTGTGAGGCGGTCCGTGAGGTTAACGGTTTGTTGGACGAGGTGGCTCAGGATAAGCTGCCCAGCCCAGACGGGCCGCGATTGAGTATCCACGGTGGCGATTGGATCGCCGATGAAGAGTCGAAAATCATTGCCGCGGCTGATGGAATCTCGGTGGGCACCCCGTTCCCGAGCAGTGTTCCGCCGCTATGGCAACACTTTAGCTGGCAACATTTCGCCGAGTAAGGAGATCGACCATTTTGAAAATGGCATCCGTCAAAAGCAAAATCATTGGACTCATTGAAATTGATCCCAGCATCTGGCAGCACGGCAACCAGCGGGCCTCGATGCTCTACAACAGTCTCCGGCCTTCGATACACCGCAATACACCGGCTGCGCCGACCGCGGAACTCGAAGCGGATCTTTCTTCACTTTACTCTGAATTGAACGACGAACTGACCGCGCTGAACAGCAAATTGCAGTCCGCCATCTTTTCGGCGAGTCTCTAGCGCGGAATTGATTAGCGCGGAATTGATTAGCGCGGAATTGATTAGCAGGTGTCTGGGAATTGGAGGGATGCGGCCACCCCGCCGGGGACGGTTTCCGTGTGGTTCCGTCGCCAAGTCCATCGCCGGGGTGCCCCGACGAGTTTCGTTCGGCCGCGTACCGCTAAATTTGATAATTCGCTTCGGCGGCCAGGTCCCGTTCTTCGCTCCGCATGCGGAGTTTCGGTTTCTCCAAGACGACGGTTGTGTGCGGTTTAACCGATCGCGTTAGCCAGACGCTCGAGCCGATCACGGCATCGTGCCCAATCACAGTCAGTCCGCCGAGTACCGTGGCGTTGGCATAGATGACGACGCGATCTTCAATCGTCGGATGCCGTCTGACGCTGTCACCTCGCAACAACCGTCCGTCCGTGTCCGTCTGAAAACTGAGCGCACCGAGGGTTACGCCCTGGTAGATTTTCACGTGATCGCCAATTTGGCAGGTTTGTCCGATGACCACGCCCGTGCCGTGATCGATAAAAAAATATTTGCCAATCCGGGCGCCCGGGTGAATGTCGATGCCCGTGCGATTGTGCGCCCATTCGGTTAGCATCCGCGGGATAAAGGGGATGGCGAGTTGATAAAGTTCATGCGCGATACGATAGATCGTTATCGCTTCTAGTCCGGGGTAGCAAAAAATCACCTCGTCTAAATCAGACACGGCGGGATCCCCTTCGTAGGCGGCCTGCGCATCCAGCGCCAACATGCGGCGGATTTCGGGAATCCTTTCCAGGAATGTGATCGCCATCGCCTGCGCTTTGGCTTCGTAATCGATGCCTTCGCCATCGTCGTCCAACTCGTTCGAGTCGCCGGCGTCGTGCCGCAGAGCCCGAGCGATCTGCTGCGTCAGTTTATCGTGCAGTCCATCGATCAAATCGCCGACGTGGTACGTGACATTGCCCAAATGCAGACCCTCGCGGCGGCGGTAACCGGGATAGATGATCTCTTTTAGGTCTTCGGCGCATTCGATAATGAATTCGTAACTGGGCAGCGGGCAATGTCCGAGGTGATTGATGGTGCCGACGTCGGTGTACGTCTGAACAATTTGCTTGGTTAGATTCGGAAGCTGTTCTTTTAGTCGAAAATCGGAAGCCATGATGGCTGGTCTCCTCGTGAAAAGTCCGGCGCGGATTTTCTCAAATCCGGATAGACACAGACCGCGCGCGAAAAATCTCAAGCGTCGGGAAATCGCTACGACAGAGAATCGTCCGGCCTCACGCCGGACTGATACACCCGCAATGGAGAATCAAAAGGTGGGAAAACAACCGACGCATGACGCTATACCGTTGGACGGTTTCGTAAACCTTGGGCCTGCCCGTATCGTAAACCTCAAAATTGGCAAAATCAAGCATTCTGGTAATCTATTCGGCCAGCGTGGCGGCGTGAGTTTAGGCAAAGACTGGCGTACCAAGTCCTGGCCTAAGCCGCCCCGGTCCCAGGCAGCGTGTCGGAGCAATCCCCTATTCGTCTGCTTTTGCTTTGGCTTTGGCCACGATTTCCTGCTGAACATTCGACGGCACAACGTCGTAATGCGAAAACTCCATCGTGTAACTGCCCTGCCCGCCCGTCATGCTGGACAGTCCGCGGGCGTAGGTCGTTACTTCCGCCAAGGGAACCTCGGCACTCACCGTTTGCAGATCACCGCCCGCTGATTCCATTCCCAGCGGCCGTCCGCGGCGGCCTGACAAATCACTGTTGACGTCGCCCAGTTTATCTCCGGGAACGGTGACGAAGATTTTGACGATCGGCTCGAGCAACGACGGCCGGGCCTTTTCAAAAACTTCGCGGAAGACGTTGGACGATGCCGTTCGAAACGCGGTTTCGTTACTGTCCACCGGATGGTCTTTGCCGAAATGGACTTCGGCGCAGACATTTTGCACCTTGTAGCCGGCGACGACACCCCGGTTGATGCGTTCGAGAAATCCCTTTTCCACGGCGGGCATGAAGTTGCCCGGAATTGTGCCGCCCACAACGGCGTCGACGAATAGAAAATTGGAGTTCTCGTGTAGGCGAAAAGACTTTAACTGCGGAAACCGAGATTTGACCGCATACTCTTCTGGATCGGTTCCTTCCGGGAAGGGATACATGCGAATGTGAACCTCTGCGAATTGCCCCGCGCCGCCGGACTGCTTCTTATGGCGGTAGCTGCCGTCGGCGTTCGATTGAATCGTTTCGCGGTAGGGAATCTTCGGTTCTTTCGTATCGACTTCGACCTTGTCTCGCCGTTTGAGCCGTTCTTGGAGCAGCGTTAGGTGTAATTCGCTCATGCCGTTGAGCACCAGTTCTTTGGTTTCCATGTCGTGATCGAGGCGAACCGTTGAATCTTCCTGCACGATCTTCTGCAGCGACCCAGAAAGTTTGGTTTCGTCGCCGCGACTCTTCGGCATGACGGCCAAGCCGACCATGGGTGTGGGGAAATCGATCGCGGGCAATTCCAAGTCACCCAGGCTGACGCCGGTCTGCAGGTCTTCGATTTTGGCGATTGCCACGATGTCGCCGGGGCCGGCCGAGTCCACGGGCGACGTTTCGTTGGCCTGGACTTCGAGCAGCGGCCCGATCTTGATACCTTTGCGATTTGCGGCGCTGGCGACGGTCGAATCCTTCTTGAGTGTGCCGGAGAAGATGCGGATATAGTTCAGCTTCTGCACGAAGGGATCGATGCGCGTTTTGAAAACTTGGGCGGCCAGCGGTCCGGCGGGGTCGGCTTTGAGCGTGACTTCGTCGCCGTCCTTTTCCGCCTTTCGTTCAATGATGTTGGGCGGCAAGGCACACGCGGCGAAAGCGTCCAGCAGTTCCGTCACACCGGCACCGGTCTTTCCGGAAATGCAGAGAATCGGAATCAGCGTCCCGGCGCTAATGGCCTGCACAATCAATCGAGAAAGTTCGGCGTCCGTCGGTTGCTCACCTTCAAAATAGCGCTCCATCACCTCTTCATCCACTTCAATAATCGATTCGATCAGCGGTTCGTGAATCTCATCTGGGTCTATCAGCGCGCCGGCGGTGTCGTCGGGTACGTTCAGGGTGCTAACAACACCCTTGAAGTCCGCGCCGTGCCCGAGCGGCACGTTGAGCGGCACGCAGGCGTTGCCAAACAATTCTTTAATGCTCTCTACCAGCGCCGGAAAATCGATGTTGTCGGTATCCATCTTGCTGACGACGATCATGCGGCCGACGCCGGCTTTTTCGGCCTCTTGAAAAACGCGGCGCGTGTTGACTTTAATCCCTCCCGCCGCCTCGACGAAAATCGCTGCCGTGTCGACACCGCGTAGCGCACCGATAGCCTGGCCGATTAGATCCGGATATCCGGGCGTATCGATGACGTTGAACCGCTTGCCAGCGTGTTGGAAGTGCGTAATGGACGATTCAACCGAATATTTGTGCACTTTTTCTTCCTCGTCAAAGTCGCAGATACTCGTACCGTCATCGACGCTGGGATTCGCTTTTATGGTACCGGTTTCGGTCAGGAACTTGTCGGCCAGCGTTGTTTTTCCCGACGAGCCGTGTCCGACCAAAACGATGTTGCGAATATCTTCCAGCTTGTGGTTCGCCATGAGGGGTGTCCTTTAGGTTGCTTGAAATCAAACGTTGATTTGTGGTTGTGTTTTCTATTGCAAAGCGGAGTGGGCAACCGCCAGTGACTCCGGTAGTGAAACGGTGCCTTCGTAGAGTGCTTTGCCAATGATGCATCCGGCCATGGGGATTTTCGCGAGCCGGGTGACGTCTTGCGTTGTACTGACGCCGCCGGATGCGACTACCGGTATGGCAACCGATTGTTTCATTTCGCCCATGGCGTCAAGGTTCGGTCCAGTGAGCATTCCATCGCGGGCAATGTCGGTATAAATCAACGCGGCCAATGGCAAGTCTGCAAATTGCAAGGCCAATTCAACCGCCGGTGTTTGGCTCGTTTCCAGCCAGCCGTCGGTGGCGACCATGCCATCGCGAGCGTCAATGCCCAGGACCAGTTTGTCGGGATACTTGTTACACATCTGGCGAAACCAATCGGGGCTTTTCAATGCCCGAGTTCCAACGACAAGCCGGTTGAGCCCCAGTTCAAGTAGCTCCTCGATGGCCGCTTCGTCGCGAATGCCGCCTCCCAGTTCACACGTAATATCTACGGCACGGACAATCGCACGCACCGATTCCAAATTTACCGGTTGGCCCTCTTTGGCACCGTCCAGGTCCACCAAATGCAGAAACTCGGCACCCTGCTCGGCCCACTGCAGGGCCACTGCGACCGGGTCGTCAGCATAGGCCGTTTCCCGGTCGTAATCACCTTGCACAAGTCGCACACAGCGGCCACCGCGAAGGTCGATCGCAGGCCATATCTGCATCGGTAGTCCGTAGCCCGTCGGGCTGATCGTAAAGTTGTAAATAATCCCGGAATATGGCAAAGAAAGCGTCCCTTTTCAAGGTGCCAGTAATGCGGCTTGGCGGTTCTGACGGTTCAGGCTGGCAGAACGGTCGCAAAAAGAAATAAAAAAATCCGCCAGCAGAAAAGTACTAATCACGTTAAGACATTGAAAATTGAACGGTCGTTTGTCCCGAATAGGTCGCAAACTTTCGTTTCACGAACAAGTTCCTGTACTGCTTCCTGTACTTTGCGTCGCAGGCCGGCAATAAATTTTGGAGCTTGTCGCTACTTGGTTCCTCTGGACGAAAATCCTGCCGGTTGCGAGGAATTCAGGTTCTGGAGGAGGAGCCGCGACGGGCTTTGCTGGATCTCTCCCGACTGCCGCCAATAGAATCCTCGACCCGGGCTGACATTTATCCACCCGAAAGTTGTCCCTGTTGCGATGGTCCCTCGTAATTCGTTAGATCCCAGGACTACTTTCGCGGTTGTCTACCCAAAAACGAAAGGGGCGGCATGGGGGATTATGGTGATGCTGTCCCTGACGGTCTGTTGCTGGTGGATCCGGCACAAGACCGGCTGGATGGGCTCGCCGTCTTGCATCCAGGTGGCGGCGGCGCGAAATCAGAGCTTTACCGGTGGGCGTTTTGTATTATCGATCGCCGTGTAATTCGGCAAAGTTTTGCAAAATTCGCAGTCCGTTGGTTTGGCTCTTTTCGGGATGGAACTGGGTGGCAAAAAGGTTGCCGCGCTGGATCATTGCACAGAAGGGGCGATCGTAGTTCGCCACCGCGACCGTAACCGACGGCTCTTTCGGCACGACGTAATACGAGTGGACAAAATAGCAGTAGACGCCCTCGTCTAAGCCGACCAGCAGCGGCGAGGCCTGTTGATACGACAGCGAGTTCCAGCCCATGTGTGGGACCTTCAACGGTCTGGGGACGTCAAATGCGACGACCTCGCCGGCGATGACGCCCAGCCCAGCGTGTACGCCGTGTTCGTAACTGGTGTCAAACAAAAGCTGCAGTCCCAGGCAGATACCGAGAAAAGGTCGGTTGTCTTTAATGGCCGCTTTAATCGGGTCAACCAGATTTCGGCGCTCGAGTTCGGCCATCGCGTCCTCAAACGCGCCGACGCCGGGCAGGACGACTTTATCCGCATCGGCCAGCACGTTCGGGTCGCTGGTGATGGTTGCTGCGTGTCCGCAGCGTTCAAAGCCCTTTTGAACGCTGCGAAGGTTGCCCATTTGGTAGTCGACGATTGCAATCATTGACAACGACTCAAGGGTCAATTGCGAGACACGCGGGCGGTGGCGGGGGTTCGCACTTACTTTCATTGTAGCCTCTCAGAAGCAGGTGAGGCTACGGACGGCGTTCAATGAGATCGTCAGAGAGTTTCAGGATAGACGACGATCTCGACGCGCTGATTTTTGCGTTGGCCCGCAGGTGTGGCGTTTGAATAGACCGAATGATTCGCGCCGTGGCCGGTGATGTGGAGTTGGTTGGCGGCGATCTCGGGCTGGCGGGAAAGCAGTTCGTAGACGGCCATCGCCTGAGCGGATGACAGATGGTGACCGTCGCGCCACGGCCCGCCGCCGCTGGCTTGCGAAGTGTGGCCCTCGATTCCAATACGTTGCTTTGCGTACGTGCGCGAGATGGCCGCGGCGACTTGCTGGAGGGTCGCCCGTCCACTGGGGATTAGTTGGACGGTCTCGGCGTTGAAGAGTTGGTCGGCCGAGATTTGAATCCGGACGACGTCACCATCGCGCCGGACCTGGACATTCGGCACGTTGATCAAGGGTAGCCGGCTACCGGCGTTGGGCGTGATCGACACATTACCGCGGGCTCGATTGGACACAAGCCGTTCTTGCGAGGCGCGAGCTTTGGCCAACTCTGCGTCCCTTCCCTCCAGTTGATTGCGAAGTTGCGAGAGTTGTGTTTCTAGGCGCTGGACATCTTGGCGCGCGGCGGCAAGCCGCCGCTCCTTTTCCTGATTTACACGGTCAAGCGAGTCGGCCCGCGATTGGCCGCTGGTATCCTTACCTTGCAACTGGGCAAGTTGGGCTGTGGCCTGCCGCAGCCGTTCGTTGACGGCCCGCAAATGCTCGTCCTGCAACCGCGCGTGCGCGCGTGCGTTCTTTAAGTCTTCGGCCAACGATCCGCTCTTGTTCGGCAACGGTGAAACGCGGCTGCCGAACTTTCGCGTATCGTTTGCTAATCGTCGGTCGAATTGATTTGGCTCCGCCCCGTCGCCATTTGGATTGGCTGCATAAGGGCCCCGCGCGAACGGAGGCAATCCGGCGACCGAGCCGCCGTTACGACAGCCTGCCGTAAACAGCGCGCAAAGCAACGATAAACAAACGGCGTACCGACATGCGACTGGCCGCATGGCGAACAACTCCTATACGTAAAATTGTGTGGTGAACGTCCGCGCGGAAAAGGCAGCGCAGCTAAAATCGGCGGGAAAGTAGCAATACGGGTACCCGCCGGCAATATCAATCGGCCGCCGTGGGGTAGCCCGAGAGCGAACGCTAGCATGCGCAGGTCGTTGAAAATGTTAGAATGGAGGCTCGATATCACCAGCCCCCCGACCGCAATGAATTACGAAGTAGAGCAGAAATTTCGCGTGGCCGACGTTGCTGCGGTCGAGAAGAAGGTAGTGCAAGCAGGCGCGAATTTTGGGCCGCCGATCGCGCAGGTTGACTGTTACTTTGCGCACCCGGCCCGCGATTTTGCGGCGACCGACGAGGCGCTGCGGATTCGCCAGAGCGGCCATGATGTATTCATTACGTACAAAGGACCGCGACTCGACCAGCAAACCAAGTCGCGTCGCGAGATCGAATTGCCGTTGCCTGCCGGCGAAACAACGGTCGATCATTACATCGAGCTACTGGCCGCATTGGGGTTTTCCCAAGTTGGCGAGGTGAGGAAGGTGCGGCGTTACGCCGTGATTGAGCGGGACGATTTTTCGGTCGAGGTGGTAATCGATCACGTCGACGGCATCGGTGCGTTTGTCGAACTCGAGATCGTCGCGGACGATGAAGCCTTCGCTGCCGCGAGAACCTGTGTGATCGAATTGGCCCCGGAATTGGCACTTTCGGTCAGCGAGCGGCGGAGTTATCTGGAAATTCTGATGAAAGACGGAAAATTAGATAGCGAAAGTGTGTAGAATTCGACCCCGATCGTCCGTTAGAATCGTTAGCGGGCGTGGCGAGAACTCCGTCCGGCGGTTCTGCCGGAAGCCGGGCCCTTCAATCCTTTTTGTTTTGAGGATCGGGAAGGCCGCAAGCGACGGTGTAAGGGTAGCCCGGGTCTGTCGGGGGTTGTTTACCGTCGGTGGTGTTACGTTTGGTTCGAGGGAACATTTTTGGGAGGTCTTTCGATGAAGCAAAGTTTTTTACTTTCATTGCTGTTGGCATTTTTCATGGCGCCGGTGGCGTTGGCCGAAGAAGACGAGCGTCCGGAGCGGCCCGACCGACCCGGCGACGGTCCACCTCGCAGGCTGATCGAAGAATTAATCGAGCGCTTTGATGAAAATGGCGACGGCCGCCTGACCGGAGACGAGCGCGACCAAGCGCGGCGGGCACTGTCCGAACGCCGTCGTCGCGGCGGTGATCGTCCGCCAGCTGGAGAGGGCGAACGGCCGGACCGTCCCCCGCGGCCCGAGGCCGGCGAAGGCGATCGTCCACCGCGTCCGGAAGGTGAGGAAGGTGACCGACCCCGGCGTGGACGGCCGACCCGCGAGCAGATTCTGGAAGAGTTTGACGAAAACGGGAATGGCGAACTCGATCCGCCTGAGCGCGAGCGAGCACGCGCCGCCGCACGTCGTCGCCGCGAAGGCGATGACAACCGTCCGCCGCAGCGTGAAGGCGAAGGCAACCGTCCTCCTCGCGGTGAAGGCGGAGAAGGTGAAGGCAACCGTCCTCCTCGCGGTGAAGGCGGCGAAGGACGCGGACCGCAGTTGACTCCACAGCAGCGGGCCGGTTTGATACGACGATTTGATCGCAACGGCGATGGCCAGTTGACGGGCCGCGAGGCCGAGAGCGCAAACCGATTCCTGCGCGAGAACGCGGGAGGCAATCGCGGCGGCGGTGAGGCCAATCGCGGCGGCGGCGATCGCGGTCCTGGCGGAGCTCGACCCGGCGGTGATCGGCCGGGAGGCAACCGTCCACCGGCACCTCGTCCCGGCGGCGGTCGACCCGGCGGCGGTCCACCTCCTCGCCGTTAATCCACAACCGTTGTGGAACGGCTGAGTTCCGTAGTACTCCATAAAGCTCGACGCGGCATTCCATTCCAGCTCGGACTGCCGCGTCGGGCTCCTTTTCTTTTATACGCCCACCGTAGGCGCAGGAATCTGCCGACGGGAAGGATGCGGTTGCCCGCCGCGATTGGATTTGGGTCGATCTGAACCGCGCGTCACCTATAATGGCCCGATGCGCTCGAAGCCTGCGGAACCTGCTGCTGCTCAAGACGACTCGGCGGCGTCTTCGCTTGAACACGAAGATCGTAACTTTCTGACGCTGGCCGCCTACATGATCGCGATGCGGGTCGGTTGGATCTTCAAGACCGAAAGTATTGTTATCCCGGCGTTTCTCGACACCATTTCCGGTGCGGGTTGGGTGCGCGGATTTCTGCCGATGTTCAATCGGTTCGGTCAGAGCATTCCGCCGATTCTGTTTGCGCGACGGTTGAAAGTAATGCAACGCAAGAAGTGGGCGCTGGCGGGATTTTCCCTGGCGATGGGAACCGTATTCTTGGCCCTGTCGGCCATCTGGAGCCTGTGTCACGACACGGGCGGCGACTGGCTGCCAGTGGTCTTTCTCGCACTCTATGCGTTGTTCTTTGCCTGTACCGGACTCGGACAGCTTGCGAATGGAACGTTGCAGGGCAAACTCGTACAGACGTGCCGCCGCGGAAAATTATTGATGGTCTCGACCACGGTGGGAGCGGCTCTGGCCATGTTGGCGGCCTGGTTGGTGCTGGGCGACTGGCTGGCGCTCAAGCCGCCGGGCTTTCAATATGTATTCGGATTTACGGGCGTGCTGTTTGTAATTTCCGCGATCTTGGCGTCGCGGTTGTCGGAGCGTGCGGATCACCAAACGGAATTGCCCATCGCGCTGCGGGAAATTTTCAAAAATGCGGGCCGCATTTTGCGCGACGATTGGCGATTTCGACGGTTGGCGTTGGTCGGCGTGCTGTTCAGTTCGGTATTGCTATTATTTCCGCACTATCAGGCGTTGGCCAGAATTCGCATGGGTATGGGGCTGGAGCAATTGGTGCTGTGGGTCGTGGTGCAAAATGCGGGGACGGGGTTGTTCAGCACCATCGCCGGCCCGCTGGCCGATCGTCGTGGAAACCGACTTGTGTTGCGGTTCGTTACATTTGGCAGCGCCGCGACGCCGGTGCTCGCGGTCGTGCTGGCGTCATCTCCGGCAGACGGCCGCCTGTGGTTTTGGCTGGTGTTCGTGTCGATTGGTCTCACGCCGATTATGTTCAAGACAATGACGAATTACACGCTGGAAATCAGCTCCAAAGAAGACCACCCTCGTTACTTGAGCACCCTCAGTCTCTGCATCGCCGCGCCGTTTTGTTTTTCACCGCTTGTCGGCTGGCTGATCGATACGATGGGCTTCGAACCGGTAATGCTTGCGGGCGGGGGGCTGATTTTACTTGCTGGGCTGTTGACCTTCCGGCTCGACGAGCCTCGGCACGAGCACCGTCCCGAGGTCGTCGAAATCACGATGGACAACGTTGATGTCGGGATCGACGAGTAAGGCGGGCAGAGTTGCAAACGGAGGAGGCGGACCGGCGGGCCCTTTTTGCACGTCGGCACGTTCTTTCCTTTTGTTCCCCGGTTTCTCTGCCGCCAGTCGGTAAAATGCACTTTGTCGGCTGGTCCCGATTTGCAATACTCGCCGCATGAAGATCTTTTTTTCGGTTGGCGAACCGAGTGGCGATTTACACGGCGCGAATTTAATTCGAGAGTTGCGGCGGCTTTGTCCGGATGTTGAAGCGGTTGGGTACGGCGGTCCCAAAATGGCGGCGGTCGGTTGCCGTCTCAACGCGGATCTAACGCAACTTGCCGTAATGGGTGTGGGCCCGGTGCTCGCACACATTCCCAAGTTTTTGAGCCTAGCGACAGAGGCCGACCGTTGGTTTCGCCATCGACGTCCGGATGTCGTCGTGCTGATCGACTACCCGGGATTCAATTGGTGGATTGCGCGGCGTGCAAAAGCGCATGGGATACCGGTCGTCTATTACGGCGCGCCGCAACTTTGGGCTTGGGCATCGTGGCGGGTGAAGAAGATGCGCCGCTTGGTCGATCATCTGCTTTGCAAGCTTCCGTTTGAAGAGCGTTGGTATCGCGACCGCGGATGCCATGCACATTTTGTCGGGCACCCCTACTTCGACGAGTTACGCTCGCAGAAGTTGGACGAACGATTCTTGCGGCGGCAACGTTCTCAGGGAGGCCGCCTGATAACGATCTTGCCGGGATCGCGGACACAGGAAGTGAAAAACAACATGGAATGCTTCGCACGAGCCGCAGCCCGGGTGAAGTCCGTGGTCTCGGACGCACGCTTCGCGGTGGCTTGTTTTAAGCAGAAGCATATCGATACGGTGCGGCCGTTTCTCCAGCGGGCCGGGATTCCGATCGAAGTGTTCTCCGGCCGGACGCCTGAGCTAATTCGTTCGGCAGATTGCTGCATGGCCTGTTCGGGTTCGGTGTCACTCGAATTGCTCTATCACGAAAAGCCGACGGTAATTCACTATCGCGTGCCGCGGCTGACGGGCTGGCTGTTTCGCGCTTCGGGATTGATCAAGGTTCGGTTCATCACGTTGGTCAACCTGCTGGCGGTGGATGACCCGTTTTGCGGCGGGCTACAGCCGTACGATCCGACCGCGGCGGACGCGGATCGAATCCCGTTTCCCGAATATCCGACCTATGAAGATAAATCCCGGCAAGTGGCCGATCACTTGATTGACTGGCTGACCGACGCAACCGATCGACGGCGGCGGATCGCGCAGCTCGCCGCGCTGAAGGCGAACTTTGCAGACGGCGGTGCGTCGCTGCGGGCGGCGGAATATTTGATGCGGAATCTGGCTCCGACGCCGCCCCCCGTACCCCGTCCGCACTTTATTTCATCCGCTCCGGTCTCGACCGACATGGTCGCACCAAATCGGTCCGGCTAGAATCGGTCCGTGGACTTGAGGCTCCGCGTCCCACACTGGAGAAACCTGTGCTGCTCGGCGAACCACCACCTTCGCAAGGCGATTTGCATTTTAAAATCTTCGACATCCCGGTGCGCGTGCACCCGTTCTTTTGGGTCGTCGCGTTGATTTTGGGGATGCCCGTGGCGGAATCTGAAGACGGGGGACTGAAACTGTTGATTTGGGTCGTTGCGCTATTTGTTTCGATCCTGATTCACGAATTGGGCCACGCGGTGGCGGCACTGGCACACGGTTGGAAACCTTGGGTCACGCTTTATGGGATGGGGGGACTCGCGTCCTATCGGCCGACGTACCATACCACGAGGAGTTCGATCGTTATTTCTTTTGCGGGGCCGTTGGCCGGTTTTTTGTTTCTGGCGATGGTGTTGGCGGTCATGTTAGCGGCAGGGCGAGAGATCGCGTTGGTTTCGAAACTCCCGTTCATAGTTTTTGATTACAACCCTATCGCCGAAGTCGACTGGTTGATCTACTATTTGATTCAGATCAATTTGTTTTGGGGTCTGGTCAATTTGTTGCCGGTTTACCCGCTCGACGGGGGGCAGATCTCTCGAGAGATATTTCTCCGGGCGAATCCACATGACGGAGTGAAACAGTCACTGCTGCTTTCAATCTTTACCGCCGCGGGCATTGCCGTCTGCGCGTTAATGGTTTTTGAAAGAATGTTCATGGCTCTGTTGTTCGGCTACTTGGCATTCTCCAGCTACACGGTATTGCAACAGATGTCCGGGCGAGGTGGCTTTGGTGGCCAGAATCGATGGCATTGAATCGCGCGAATCAAATCGTGATGTGGGTCGTGTAGACCCCACGGTTGTACTTTTGGGTGCGAGTAATCTCACGCGCGGTTTTTCGACGGTTATAGAAACGTCGCGAATCTCCCGCGGCCGGCCCCTCCGCGTGATGACGGCGTTGGGACATGGTCGGTCGTATGGCCAGGCTGCATCCGTGCTGGGTCGTTGCCTGCCGGGAATTGTCGAGTGCCAGTTGTGGCCCGCGGTTAGGGAGCAACCCCCGCAGAATTTGTTTGCACTGCTGACCGACATCGGCAACGATATTCTCTACCAGATACCCGTCGCAACGATCGTTGCCTGGGTCGAAACTTGCCTGCAGAGGTTGTGCCAACTTGACGCCAGAATCGTCATGACACAACTGCCGATATCAAACCTGGAAAGCCTTTCGGCCTCAAGGTTTCGGTTCTTTCGGCGGCTTTTTTTCCCAGCTTGTCGGTATTCGCTCGGTGAGGTTTCCGATCGCGCGCATGAACTCAATGAACGTATCACTCACATCGGCATTTTATATGGGGCAAAAATGGTCGCATTGGATCCACGGTGGTACGGACGTGATCCGATTCACTTGAAGATGCGACATTGGCAATCCGCGTGGCGGACAATCGTCAAATCTTGGCGCGGCGCGGAGAAGGAAGCGCCGCTGGCGCGCCGTTCAATGCGCCGCTGGGTTTATTTACGGACTCGCCGACCGGATTTTCAAAAAATATTTGGCGTATCAATGCGATCCTCTCAACCTTCCGGTCAGCTTGCGGATGGAACGACGGTTGCGATGTACTAAGCGAATAAAAACTTTGAGACGGGGGAGAAAAATTTAGATCGGTGGTGGCGATGAATGAGTTAGTTGAATCGAGTTTAGCGAAAAATACAAAGGTTTTTCCGGGTTGTTTGGTTGTATTGCGAATTGTTGAGAAACAAAACGGTCACGCACTACGCGCGGTTGCATGCGCGGAAGGAAACAACCGTTGGACACCGAACTGCGCGACCCAAAAAAACAAGAAGCAAAGTTATTGCTCGTCGCAGCGCACGCATTGCGGAATTTTTTTTTAATTTTTTGCCAAGAAGGTATTGACGCAAAAACGCAGATTGTGATGATTTTAGTCAACGTCGATGATTGCAGATGAGGTAAACGGCGTTGACATCGAGTGAAAGGAGTCTACGGGCCACTGAGATTTGCTGTTTTGTTTGTCGCGTGCGTAGCGTGACGATAGCAGATCGGAATGATGTGGTCTCTTGGTACCAGGCGAGATGGGCTCGTGACATTCAGCGCGATCTGAAGGACGTCGAGTCGCGTTTAGTCTGGAAATTAGTACGGAGGACGGACTGTGGCTAAGAAGAAAGCGAAGAAGAAGAAGAAGGCAGCCCCCAAGAAGAAGAAGGCTGCGAAGAAGAAGAAGAAGGCAGCCCCCAAGAAGAAGAAGGCTGCGAAGAAGAAGAAGAAAGCCGCTAAGAAGAAGAAGAAAGCGGCTCCCAAGAAGAAAAAGAAGGCCGCCAAGAAGAAGAAGGCCGCCAAGAAGAAAAAGAAGGCCGCTCCCAAGAAGAAGAAGAAGGCCAAGAAGAGAAAGAGGTAGTAAACGCCTGAGTTGATGCGACCGTCCCGAACGCGGGGCGGCGCCTGAATTCGATTTGAACCGCCCGGTGGATTGTCGGGCGGTTCTTTTTTTTGCACGATGCCGGGACTTGATTTCGAGTAATTGAATTGGCAAGAATTCAGCTGCTGAAGGCGTTTGTTGGCAAGGCGGTTGGCCGGTTAGCATTCGCTAAAACGGATCGCAGTAAATCGACAAGACACCCGCAGATTACGGTCGTAAATCGAATGAGTGATGTTGAGCCGATACCGGATGGTTTTCATACCCTGGCGCCGCATTTGGTCGTCCACGACGCGGCGGCGGCAATCGAATTCTACCGTCGGGCATTCGGCGCGCTGGAATTGTTTCGCATCGCGTCGCCCGATGGCAAGTTGATTTTGTATTCGGAACTCCAAGTTGGCGAGTCGCGGTTGATGCTGTGCGATGAGGTGCCGGACAGCGACCGGTGGCGACCGCCAAAGTCATTGGGCGGCACGTCCGTTACGATCCATTTTTGGACAGACGATTGCGACGCGGCCTTTCGCCGCGCGGTCGATGCCGGCGCGGAGGTGTCGATGCCACTCATGGATGCTTTTTGGGGGGACCGGTACGGAAAAGTCACGGATCCGTTTGGGCACGAATGGGCTATTGCCACGCACACGAAAGATCTTACGCCCATGGAAATTACCGACGCCGTAGCCGACGCGTTTTCGAAATCGTGAAACGCAACCGCTAAATTACAGTCAGCGACGGCAGTGGCGGTTCCGCTTGATTTCGATCGGCCAGTTGCCGGGCCAAGCGGAGGCAAATTTGCTCGAACGGTTTTGCCGTTTCTTCATGTTCGAAATTGGCGACCGAATTGCCCGCGTCACCATGTATTCGAATTTGCGTGTTGATGGGCACGTCACCCAGGAACGGAATATCCAGCTCTTCGGCACGCCGCTGGGCACCCCCGCTACCGAAGATGTCAAATCGTTTTCCACAATCGGGGCAAAGGAAATAACTCATGTTTTCCACGAGGCCAAGAATCGGAATATTCACTTTGCGATGCATCGTGATGGCCTTGACGGCGTCCAGCAAGGCGACGTCCTGCGGCGTACAGACGATCACAGCGCCGGTCAGAGGAAGTAGTTGCGACAGGGTGAGCGCGATGTCGCCTGTGCCCGGGGGCATGTCGATGATCAGGTAGTCGAGTACTCCCCACTCGGTGTCGCGCAGAAACTGGGTAATTGCGCCGTGCAACATTGGCCCCCGCCAAACAACCGCTTCTTCCGGAGGAACGAGAAAGCCCATCGACATGACATTTATTCCGCCAATGCTGATCGGCTGAATGCGCTTTTCGATGACCTCCGGTTTTCCGGTTGCGCCGAGCAGATGTGGTATGCTTGGGCCGTAGACGTCGGCATCCATCAGACCGACCGCGCAGCCCGCCCGCTTCAATCCGATGGCCAGCGATGTTGCCAGCGTACTTTTGCCGACACCGCCCTTGCCCGAGGCAACTGCGATAACGCTCTTGGCGGTCAGGCCCACCTGGCCGAGTTTTTGCGGGGGACGATCAATTACCGAGAGATCGACGGTCACCTGTTTGAGTTCAGGAAGTCGCGACTGCAATTGTTCGGCCAGCGCGGTGCGGGTCTCGCTCCAAATCGGGGCACAATGGGTCGTCAACCCGAGCGTGAGCGACAAATTGCCTCCTTCGAGTTTCAAGTCACTAATTTGTTGCATCGATTTGACATCTCGCCCCGACTCCGGGTCGTTGAAACGAGACAGTACGGCTTCGACGTCGGCAAGCGATATTTGGTTGTCTGGCATTTAAGATCCGTATACGGAATATAAAATGGTGGTAGCAACGATGTCTTTCGAGAACGCCAGTCGACCAACATTTCAGATCGAACGTCGGACGGCAAGCCCCCGCCGACTGCGGGTGGCAAATGACATCCCCAACCTGCGGCAGACAACGTTAAACGATTCTTTACGCGTCGGGTCGATACAGCGAGACAATCAAACTCGTATTGGTTGTATGAGTTAAGCGTCGAATTGACCGCGATTCCCTATATTCCACGGGCAGATTCGTGTAAGCTGTCAATATGGTGCGGGGTCGGCGGTAATCGACCTGGACTTTTGTCGCGGGGAACGGAAGGTTCGACCAAATGACGCTGGAGCCAACCGGCAAGCATGACGGAACTCCGAATCAGCCCGGACCGGCTGACGGCGACCAGTCCGCAGAGCTCAAAAAGGCGGCGGTTGTCAAAAAGGCCGTTCCTCTAAAAAAGGCAGGCCCGCAGAAGGCCGCATCGCTGAAAAAGGCCGCGCTGTTGGAGCCGTTGTCGGGTGAATCGGTCGCCCCGAACAAGTCTAAGCCAAACGAAATGGTGGCTCCGGCACCTACGGCCAGGGCCTCTGAAACGCCGGTCGCGGGTTCTCTTTCAGCATCGCCTGCAGCGACGGCCACGGACCCGGCATACGCGGTTGATGTGGACGAAGCCGACGACGAGGCGCGTGGTTTGCTGGCTTCTTGGGAATCGTATTCCGCCGCTGCGGTGAGCATGCTGGTACACATGCTTTTCGTTTTGATTTTGGGGCTGTGGGGGCTCAATACACTAAAAAGGGATTCAGGATCGATTACCGCGATCGCTGAGTCGGTCGTGATTGAAGATCTGGTCGAAGAAGATGCCTCGATACTAGAGGAAGAGATCATCATCAAAGAAGTTCCCGAGCCGGCAGAGGAAATGGATGACCCGATTACCATCGAGTCGCCGCTGGAAGATGCCGAAGACAACACAAACCTCGCATTGCTGGATGACAACGAGGACGTTTCGGACCTGCTGGTCAATACGGAGACGTCCAACTTCTTGAATGTGCCGCTCGGCAATTTGCTCGACGCAAATCCATCCGGCGACGGCGGGCCAAAGGGAACTGGCAATTCCGTGGTCCGTGTCGGTGGCACGCATTTGGGCGGGCGGGCGGGGCGTCGAGCCAAGGCGGGGATTCCCGAAGCTGAAGAGGCCGTCGAGCTGGGCCTGGCCTGGCTCGTAAAACACCAACATAAGGACGGCAGCTGGTCGTTCGATCACGCGCGGCATCCGGATTGTCGAGGGCGTTGCAAGAATCCGGGCGGGATGACGCGAACGAAGTTCTCCGCGACGGGTTTGGCGCTGTTGCCGTTTCTCGGCGCCGGTTGTACACACCAAAAAGGTCCGTATAAGGAAACGGTTGGCAAGGGGCTTGTCTATTTAATGCTGAACATGCGTGTCGACGGGACCGCGTGGGACGGCAGTTTGTGGGATCGACAGGCAACCATGTACGGCCATGGCATCTGCACGCTTGTATTATGTGAAGCGTATGGCATGTCCAAACAGACACCGGAAAGTCTGACCGATGGTGAGGCGGATGGGGTCGAAGAAGGTGCCTTTCCAATCGAGTTGGAAAAACTAAAAATGGCCGCCGACAAGGCCTCGCAATTTGTGCAACGTTCACAAGGGCCGGGTGGTGGTTGGAGATATATGCCAAATGACATGGGCGATACATCGGTGCTGGGTTGGCAGTTGATGGCGCTGATGGCCGCGAAAGACGCCGGACTGCGAGTCAACGCCAGGGTCGGCGCCGGCGTCAACCAGTTCCTTTCACGTGTTGAAGGAGGGATTGAAGGTGACACGGTGTACGGGCGGTTCGGAACTAAGTACGCGTATGATTTGACCAAAAAGAGATTTACCAAAGCAACCGATACGATCGGCATCCTGTCCCGCATGTTCATGGGGGTTAAGCCGCACCATCCGGCGGTTACCCTGGTCGCGTCGAAGATTGCAGCGGGCGGACCGGATGCCGGCGATATGTACTACAATTATTACGCCAATCAGGTCATGTTCCAGTTTGGCGGCCAGCAGTGGGAAGACTGGCAGAAAAAATTAACGCCGGTGTTGGTTGATTCTCAAGCCAAGGATGGCCATGCGGTCGGCACCTGGTATTTTGACGAGGGAGATCAGGGTGCCACCAAGGCCGGTCGGCTTTATTGCACCTCGCTGGCACTCATGTGCTTAGAAGAGCACTATCGGCATCTGAGGATTTCCAAGTCCGTCGAGGAATTGGCCGAACAGTTTGCGGAACCGGACGATGAGGACGCCGCCGCCAAAGAAGGTAAAGATGCGGCTGCTGACGACAAAGAAGCCGCCGGCAAAGAAGCCGATGCAGAGGGGGCCGCGAATCCCGACCAAGGTGAGGACGCGAAGGCGGGCGACTAAAGCCCGCCCGTTTGCCTCACAACCGCCACGATCGCTTGCTGCAGTCGTTACAACCGGAACCGCAACGCAGTCCCGTATCTTTGCGCCATCCGTAAAGTTCACTAATTCCGGATTCTTTTCCTAAACGGTGTATTTTATCACCGTCATTCCCCGATCTTACACTTGGCAGACGTGTCCCATGATCGACACTTTAGAGACTTACCTAGCGGAGGACCTGACAAGTGGCAAAGACAACAAAGAAATCAACGAAGGTTGCGATGGATCGTCAAGGTAGCGAGGACCGCCGTCAAAATTCAGACCGTCGTCAGCAAAATGAAGAAGTGGCCGTCGAACGCCGCAAAGTCACTCGCCGTCGTCAGATCGACCCGACCACCTGCGAACGCGACTATGCCGCTGCTGAAGTCGAGTTCATGCGAGCTCTGGACGATTACAAACGCAGCAGCGGCCGGATGTTTCCGACGTGCAGCGAAATCCTGGAGGTCGTGCGTGATTTGGGCTACGTCAAAACGGCAACTTCCTCGG
>JAYZEI010000207.1:0-37772 GCA_036337375.1 Planctomycetota bacterium
GCTGCTCGTGATGTGCCGTGCAGTTATTGCGACTGCATGACCTGAAAGGGCTGACCGATCTTCAATCGCTGACCCTCTTGGGAACCCAGGTCACCGACGCTGGCGTCAAGAAGCTCCAGCAGGCCTTGCCGAATTGCGACATCAGGCACTTTTAACCGTCGCCGCCGAGTTACCAGCCGCCGATTGACAAGCAGCAGAGCATTCGACCGCCATTGAGAAAGGCCAGCGCCGTGGCGGTTAATCGTGCCGCGGTTTTGCTTGCGCCGTATTTGCGCCGCTTTATGTCCAGAACAGTCCAATACAGACCATCTGCGGCGTTGGCCGCTGCGCAGAAGAAAACCCGCAAGTCCTTGTTTCGCAAAGGAATCACGGGTTTTTTCGAGGTGAGGCTGCAGGGGCTTGAACCCTGGACCTACGGATTAAAAGTCCGTTGCTCTACCAACTGAGCTACAGCCTCAAAGTTGCGAACAGGACATTTTAGTGCAACGCCGGTTATCCGCAACCGCACGGCGCAACAACGACTTGCGCCGCTGTGCCGCGCAACATGACGTGGCCGGTCGTCGTCGACTTTTGGGCTGCGGCCCATGCCGCAGATGGTCTGTAGCGGACGGTTTGGGACAACAACCCCGCACAAACCCTGCGCAAGGCAACCGCACCGGCTAGGTAGCTGGAACAACTGGCAACAATTAGAATCAGCAGAGTCAGAGCCATAGTTTCGGGGAGGAGTGAGCCATGAGGAGTGAGCCGTGAATCTTGCGCAAAAAATCGTTGTGACCTGCGGGGTGGTATTTGAGTTGTTTTTGGTTGTTGACTTAATGGGCCGGTATGAGTGGATCATACCAGAGGGCGGTAGTATCGGGAGTTGGACGTCGGTGGCCGTGATCGCCACGATTTATCTGGCGTGGTGCTGGATGACGGACAGCTCGATGCTGCAGAAAATTATCTCTACGACAGGGGGTCTGCTCGCGCTATTTGTGTGGATTGCTGCCAAAGGGAAAAACGGATGGCTAACTTCGGTTAATGAACAAGAGCTTTTGACCGGGGTGTTCTCGATCGTGATTGGCGCCGTGTTGTTGGCCTGGGTCTGGGGTCCGAAGCAGGACGACGCTGCAGCAGCGGAGCAGGAAGCGGGCGAACAAATAGACCAGACCAGTGACGGCACAAGTCCTGCATAGGCACAACCGCAGCACAATTAGTCGCTAGGTCGGATAGCGTGTGCCGGCGGCTCGCCGCTGCGATCACTTCATTTAACGACGTTCCAGATTTTCACGGTTTTGTCGTCACTACAGGTGGCCAATTGCTTGCCATCCGGGCTCCACGCCGCGCTCTTGACAGCTTCCGTGTGGGCTTGCAGCGTGCCCAGTAGCTTGCCACTGGCGGCGTCCCAGACCTTCACGGTATGGTCATGGCTGCCGCTGGCCAGTTGCTTGCCGTCGGGGCTCCAGGCCACACTTGTGACACCGTCGGTATGTCCTTGCAGCGTGCGAAGCAGCTTGCCACGGAGGGCATCCCACACCTTTATGGTGTGCCCGCTACTGTTGGCCAATCGTTTGCCGTCGGGGCTGAAAGCCACGCTCCAGATACCGTCTGACCCCTGCAGCACGCCGAGCGGTTTACCGCTGGCCGCGTTCCAAATCTTAACCGTTTTATCCCGACTGCCGCTGGCCAATCGTTTGCCGTCCGGGCTCCAGGCCACGCTCAGGACACGATCCGTGTGTCCGTGCAGGATCCCGAGCAACTTGCCGCTATCCGCTTCCCAGACCTTCACGGTTTTTCCCGGTATCCAACTGCAGCTGACCAATCGCTTGCCGTCGGGGCTCCAGGCCACATCGACAACAATGCTATCGCGATTGTCTAGGGTGCGGAGCAGCTTGCCACTGGTCGCCTCCCACACCTTGACGGTTATGTCATTGCTACCGCTGGCCAACCGCTTGCCATCCGGGCTCCAGGCCACGCTCTGGACGTGGCCTGTGTGCCCCTTCAGTGTGTCGACCAGTTTGCCACTGGCGGCGTCCCAGACCTTCACGTTTTTGTCGGCACTACAGGTGGCCAATTGCTTGCCATCCGGGCTCCAGGCCACGCTCTTAACAGCTTCCGTGTGCCCTTGCAGGGTGCGGGCGAGTGCGAGGACCAGTTTTACGGGCTGACTTATCGTTGTTGATGCGGGGAGTTCGCGCAGCCTTGATTCGACGAGCGTCAACCGCTTTGTCACCTTCACCTTCACCAGGCTGGACAAAGCCGGATCCGACTTCAGCGACAAGCGATACCAATGCGCCGCGCGTTGTAGCAGCCGCCCGCTGTCGGCTTCGCCCGGTTTCTCCGCCGCCAGGTACCAACCGTCGGCTAAAGCAAGTTGCTCTGTGCCCGTGGCGGGCGCTTTTAATTCTTGCGTTGCCAGTTTCTTGAGCCCTTCGTCACTGCCCAGGGCCAGCATCGGAATGCCGCGCTGCCAATCGCCTTTCACCAGACAGTAATAACGCCCGGCTGCGAGATTGGCGGTCGCGTCGGCGGGATTCGTTTCCAGTGTTGCCAGGGCGACCTGTAGCTTGTCGAATGTGACCTTACCCTTTCTGACTGCGAACGCCCTGGCTTGTGTTTTCAGGATCAGCGGGCGGTCTTTGGCCTTGGGTGCGGCGAGCGAGGCAATCTCGGCGAGTTTCGTGGCCGAGCCGTAGTCGTCGCGGCCCAGCGATTCGTCCACGAGTTGCAAGGCCGCCGCGGCCACCGCCCGGTGTTGAGATGAGGTTCTGGCCCGTTTCGACATCCGCCAGACCGTTGATGCCTTTTTCGTCAAGGCGTCGATCTGGAAGTGCCGGGCCATTTCCTCGACCACGGGCATCGCCGCTGCGGCATCAGCCGCTACATCCAGCGCGGCCTTAAGCAGTGCGTGGCGGGCAGCCGGGTCGTCGCCGCTCTTTTGTGATTGCTCGATCAGCCGCCTGGTCAGTTTGAGCTTTCCGTCGGGCTTGGTAGCCGCCTTGATTTGGTCGCCATAGATTTCCTGGACGAGTGCGGCGGCCTCTTTTTGTGCCGCTTCGTCGGGAACGGGTAGGCGGTCATCAGCCGGAGAGACTGAATGCAATGAAAACGCCAGAACCAAAAGAGCCAGTTGCAGTCGCAAAGCAGTCCCCACACTGAGCCGAGGTCGTACTGCTTTATTGTGCCATCGCAGTTGATGGTTTGCCAGCGGACGGATAGCCGCCTCGTGGGGAATTGCCGCGGCGGGATTACACGAAACGGTCGGCGCCCGGGCAGGTGCGGTCTGATCCGCCGTTTGAAGCGAATTGACCGGTGGCAACCGCTCCCGCCGACACCTAGAATCGATTGAGCGGATGCTTTGGGGGAATTCAGGATGAGAAAGAGAACCGGCAAGGGGCGATCGGCAAATTTCCGGCAGGGCCTGCCGCTCAGGGGAATCCTCTGCCTCGGCAGTCTGGCCGTCGCGGCAAGTGCCCCGGCCGCAGCCGAGGAGCGGACCGCAAAGATGAAGCGGGCCGTTGCCGGCCAGCAACTCCAGTACCTGGTGCAGACGCCTGCCGGTGAAAAACCGAAGGACGGCTGGCCCCTGCTGTTGTTCCTGCACGGCTACGGTGAATGTGGCGACAACATCGCTCTGGTAAAAAAACACGGCCCCCCAAAATTGCAGCAGAAATTCAAACCGCTGTCCGGCTGCCTGATCATTTCTCCCCAGTGTCCGAAAAATAGCTGGTGGCGGGTCGAAGCGCTAAAATCGCTAATGGACGAGACCCTCGCCGGGCGTGACGACATCGACCGCCGCAGGATTTACGTCACCGGGCTCAGCATGGGAGGCTATGGCATCTGGAGCTTCATCTCCCACTACCCCGGCTATTTTGCGGCCGCCATTCCGATTTGCGGCGGCGGGGATCCGTTTCGCCTGCCCGCCAATCGTCCTCCGGTGAAAACCGGGATCAAGAATGAATTTGATCCGCAGGGCCTGCGCCGCGCACGGCACCTGCCGATCTGGACGTTCCACGGCACGAAAGACCGGTCGGTTCCCGTCAAGGAGACGGAAATGCTGGTGGAGATGCTCGGCGATGCGGGAAGTAAGAAAGTGCGGTTGACCGCTTATCAGGGAGCCGGCCACGTCGAGGCCTGGAAAAAAGCGTACGGGGACCCGGCGGTCTGGGATTGGTTGTTCGCACAGCGGAGGCCGGGGAGCGGAAAATTTCGGAACTGACCCCGTCCGCTGATGCCTCGAATTGAGGGATCAGAATCGGGGGATCAGAATCGAATCCTGCCGCCGCCTGCGGACTGTTATTCCGGGTAGAGTGGCGTGGACAGATACCGCTCGCCCAAGTCCGGAAGCACCACGACGATCAGTTTGCCTTCGTTCTCGGGCCTTTTGGCGACTTGAACCGCCGCCCAAGCCGCGGCACCGCTGCTGATGCCGCACATCAGCCCCTCGCTCCGCGCCATGGCGCGGGCCGTTTCGCGGGCATCTTCGTCGTCGACTAGAACCACATCGTCGATGATGTCGACGTTCAGCACGTCGGGAATGAATCCCGCGCCGATTCCCTGAATGGTGTGCTTGCCGGGCTGCAAGTCCTGGCCGGCGCGGCGCTGGGTGATGACGGGGCTCGCCTTTGGCTCGACGGCGATTGCCTGAAACTCCGGCTTGCGCTGTTTGATGACTTCGCTGACGCCCGTGATCGTACCGCCCGTGCCGATGCCGCTGACCAGGATGTCGATCTTGCCGTCGGTGTCCCGCCAAATTTCCTCGGCGGTTGTCTTGCGATGGACTTCCGGATTGGCCGGATTTTTGAATTGCTGCGGCATAAAATAGTGGTCGTTTTCGTCGTGCAGTTGTTCGGCCTTGCGGACTGCGCCGGGCATGCCTTCGGCCGCCGGCGTGAGCACAAGTTCCGCACCCAGCGCCTTGAGCATCCGCCGCCGCTCGACGCTCATGCTTTCGGGCATGGTGACCATCAGCTTGTAGCCCCGCGCGGCGCAGGTAAATGCCAGCCCGATTCCCGTGTTGCCGCTGGTCGGTTCGATGATGACCGTATCGTCCTTGATCAGCCCGTCCCGTTCCGCGGCGTCGATCATGGCGGCACCGATACGGTCCTTGACGCTCCAAAGCGGGTTGAGCCCCTCGACCTTGCCGGCCACGGTTGCTACACAGCCCTCGGTGATGTGGCGGAGTCGGACCAGCGGCGTGTTGCCGATGCAGTCGGTGATGACGGAATTAATACCGGACGCTGTATCTGTAGCCATGAATTTCCTCGCGGTCAGTGAATCGCAGAATGCGCCTTGGCGAAGTATACCGCCTTGGTTTTCCCGAGGTCAATTCTGGAAACGCCAATAAAAACGGGCCGCCGCAACCGGAAGTGTGTCCCGGCACGGCGGCCCGAGGTTGGTCAGGCCGGATCGTCTTTACAGACGGCCGATTTCGAATCGTGCGGCTCGGTAGATTTCGCTATCGATCGGCGCCTTGTCGAGAATCTGCGCAAGCAGGTCGCGGGCGTCCGCCGGTTTGTGCTTGGCGAGTCGCTTTGCCTTCTCATAGGAGTAATGGCACCACTGGAGTTGGCGGCAGGCTTCGGCCGCTGCGACCGCTTCTTTGTCCTGTTTGAGTTGTTCGAGCCGCTGGCGAGCCTTAAACGCGGTCGGCGCGGGCTTCAGTTTTGCGGCCTGTTCATACACCAAAACGGCGCAGCAGACCTGATCGGCCTTTTCGTGCTTTTGAGCCAGGTTAAACAGGTCGGCCGCTTCCGGCTCGTTCAGCGCGGCGCGGAATTCCGGGCGGCGACGGGCCTTGCCGGCGGCCGACTGAATTTCGCGATTGACGACGGGTACTTCGGCGAATTCGCGTTCCAGCCAGTTGTAATCCTCGATTGCGGCAAACACGTCCTCGATCCTCGGCGACGACACATTCACCGTGGTCGCGACCGATTCCAACCGCTTGCGGCCGTCGGCCCTAAGCTCGTCGAGGCGGCTTTTCGCGTCGTCCCGAACTTCGCTGGCCCTGTTGAGGCCGAGGCTGAGATAAATCTTGCTGGCGAGCAGAATTTGCTCTTCGTCGCGGGCGAGATCACCCGCTTCTAGTTTTGAAGCGTCCTTTTGGGCCTTGGTGAGCAGCCTGGCTTTCAGTTCCGCGCGGGCCCGTGACACAGCTGCTTCCAAAGCCTGGCGGCGGGCTTCTTGCCGTGCTTGCAGCATCTGGGTATACGCTGAAGTCCCCGTACCGGGGCTACCGACGTTACATCAGCCAGCATCCAATCGCGCGGTCGGCACGACCAGTATCGAAACCAGCAGTAAACGGAGTGTTACCGATCGATAATTCATTTTTGTCTCTGTTGTGAGGGATTTTCGTCCGGGGAGGGTTCTGTCCACCGATTGTCTCCCTCATTCTATCGGATGCCGCAGGCGGAGTACAGAAAGAAGTTTGTCCGATTTGAGGCGTTTTGAAGATCTTCCCCAATCCGGCCCGTCAGGCCTCCAGGGCCCGGGCGACTGCTTCGCGCGTTTTTTCGAGTCCCGTTTTGGCCACTGACAGCGGATCCTGCTGCCAGTAATCACGGTTGAACAATTCCAGTGACAGGTGGCCGTTGAATCCGTTGGCCGCCAGGTCGCGGAATATCGTGTCGAGCGGCGCCACGCCTTCGCCGGGATAAACCCGATGCGAGTCGTTCATTTCTTCACGGGCCGGCGACTTTGGGTAGTCGTTCACGTGAAATACCTGAATGGCGCGGCCATCGAGAAGTTTCAGACCATCAAAATCCGAGCCGCCGCGAAACATGTGGTACACGTCGGGAAGAATGCATGCCTTGGCGTGACCGCTTTCGAGCGCCACGAAGGCCGTTTGGCTGAGCCGGCTGATCGCTTTGGAGGTCCCCCAGCACTCGACCTGCGGCACGATGCCCATCTCGTCGCCAAGCTCCAACAGCACGCGGTACCGCTGTCCTGCTTTCGTCAAATCGATCGGCCCGCTGGCCCCGGCCGGCGGCGCGGCGATTCGCTTTGCCCCGATCTGTGTCAGCACGTCCATGTCGCGTTTGGCGTTCTCGAGCCCCTTTTTACGCTGCGCTTCGTCATCGACGATCCATCGCGCAAAACCAATCGCGCTTTCCACGGTCAATTTTGCATCGGTCAACTGTTTGCGTAAATCGGCGAGCTTTCCGCCGGAATCAACGTGTTTGTGCAGGTCGCCGAGCCACAACTCCATGGCGTCATATCCGGCTTTTGCGGCGACGTCGATCTGGTCCGGTACGCTTAGTTTTTGCCCGCGAATTGTGCTGGTGTTGAAACAAAATTGAAACGCGTCTTTTCCGGACGGGGTTTCTTCCGCCGTTGCCGGCGAGTTGAATATTGCCGGCAGCGCTAACGACCCGCCGGCGGCGACGGCCGTGGCCTTAAGGATCTGCCTTCGATCGAGGTGCGAGTTGTCCATGGCGTTACTCTTTTTTGGATAATGTCGGCCGTTTGGAAGGACGAAACTTCTGCTGAGTCAGTGCTGCTGAAACTGCCCTTTGGGGGTATTGGACTCCGGTTAATTTTTGGGCTTTTCTCCGCCCAGGCTAACTTCTTTTTCGTCCTTGGCGTTGCCGCCAAAAGCCGCGCGAAAAATGTCGGCCTGCCCGCCGACGGTCTTTTGCGGTCCGACCAGCTTCAAAAAATAGAGTCCTTTGTTTTCTATCGCCAGGATCACCGACAGCGCCCGCGTACCGGGCGTGTCGACCGTCTTTTGTCGGATTGGCGGTCCATCGGGTTTTTTGTAGGTACCGCTGAGATCGACAAACACATACTTGCCCTGCGGTGCTGTCCCCGTTGTGATTTTTGCCGTACGACCTTTGGGTTGAAATTGCCCGATCCACCGTTGGATGTTGGCTTCGATGCCGCCGCCCGCTCCGAAATTGAAGACGGCCAGCTCGGCGGCCTCCTTGTCGCCCTTGGTCGCCGGAATGCTGAACTGGGCCAGGCGGAGTTTTGATTTCGGCTCCTGCCGCTTCCACGCAGCGGGAATGGAAAGCGTCACGTCGCGCAGCTTAACCGCGGTGGAAGTTTTTGCCGCATCGTCTTCGGCCGCCGGCGTCGATGTCGGCAAAATGGCCAACAGTATCGATGCGGCAAGCAGTCGCTGCCAAATGGTTTTCCGGTTTGCGGTGACCGTCGTCATTTTATTTCCTTGCGAATTCGTGAGAATTGTGGGCCGTCGAGATTCGCGCGGTGCGAATTCGATGCGCGGTGCGTGCGGTCATTCTATCAGGCGGCGGGCCAATTAACGATAACCGGGCGATACGGGGTTTTTCGTCGAGCCAACTCCCCCGGTAGGCCACTCATCGCAAAGCAACGGCTTGGCGGGCAGGGGATTACGACACATCCCGGGCGAGTTGCAAATCGCGTCGTTTGCGACGATATTGTGGGTGCATTCTCCACGCCCGAACCAAAATCGAGAGAAAGGGACAGCGATGAACTCTGCCGCGAGTGACCAGCAAAACAAAACGGACAACCCCCGAAACGACAGCCCGGCGAAGTTCGGACGACGCGCATTTTTGGCGGCCGCAGCTACGGTGGCCGGCGCGCCGGCACTGGCGAGGGAGTACGGTCCGAACGCACCGCCCGTGCGTTATCCCGATCCGGACATCGTCGCGCTGGATGATCGCTTTAAAAAATACAAGCTGGGCAATACGCCGATCCAGCGGTTGTACCACAGCCCAAAGATGCTGTGGGCCGAGGGGCCGGCCTGGAACGGCGTCGGGCGGTATTTGCTCTGGAGCGATATTCCCAACAACGTCCAAATGCGCTGGCTGGAGGAGGACGGCCACGTTTCGACGTTCCGGCATCCGTCCGGAAATAGCAATGGCAACACGTTTGATTTTCAGGGACGGCAGATTTCGTGCGAACACGGCAATCGCCGGGTCGTCAGGTACGAATACGACGGCAAGATTACGGTGCTGGCCGATCGATTCGGCGGGAAACAATTCAACGCGCCGAACGATGCGGTAGTTCATCCGGCGGACGGGGCGATTTGGTTTACCGATCCGGGTTACGGCAGCTTGATGAATTACGAAGGCCACCGCGTCGAAACGGACTCGCCGCAGCCGATCCAGAAAGAAGCGATTTATCGGATCGATGCCAAAACCGGCGCGACGGCAAAGGTGGCGGACGAGATTTTCAAACCGAACGGACTCTGTTTTTCGCCCGATTACAAGAAACTGTACGTGGCGGACACGGGCGCCTCGCACTACAAGGATGCGGCCGAAGTTATCCGCGTCTGGGATGTCGTGGGCGGCACAAAACTGGCCAATGGCCGCCGGTTTGTTTCGATGGAGTTGGAGCTAAACGGCAAAAAGGTGGCCGGATTCGCCGACGGCATCCGCGCCGACGTCGCGGGCAATGTTTGGGCCAGTGCCGGCTGGGTGGGTGACGGCTACGACGGCGTGCATATCTTTGCGCCGGACGGGGAGCGGATAGGCCAAATCCTGTTGCCGGAGATTTGCTCGAACGTTTGTTTCGGTGGCTCGAAGCGCAACCGATTGTTCATGACCGGCAGTACGTCGCTGTACGCGGTTTATGTCGAGACGCGCGGTGCGCATATTACGTAGGGTGGCGAAAAAACGGGGCTCTGCGCCGCCCGCTACCGGGTGAACGGGCTACTGCCGCCAATCTAGGATTTCCGGCAGTCGGTTCAGGTTGTCGCAGCCTTCGTTGGTGACGATGACCAGATCCTCGACGCGGACGCCGCCGTAGGCCCGCGAGTAGATTCCCGGTTCGATCGTGAGCGCGTCGCCGACGATTAACTCCGGCCCGCCGAAGTCCAGCAGTGGCGGCTCGTGAACGTCGAGGCCGATGCCGTGACCCGTCCCGTGTGTCATTCCCGTGTACGTGTCCGCCGCGTCGTCGGGCGGCAGGCCCATTTTGAATCCGTGGTGTTCCACGACCGCGCAGGTCGCGCGATGCACGGCTTCCCCGGTGACTCCCGTCCGCGTGGCGCTGATCGCGGCTGCTTTAGCCTCAACGACAGCCGCGAGCATCTGTGTCAGTTCGTCGCTAATGTCGCCGTTGACGACGGTGCGGGTGCAATCGCCATTGTAGAACGTCCGGCGATCTCGTGGAAAAATATCGATAATTACAGACTGTTCGGTCCGCAGCGGGCCGCTGCCGTGGTTGTGGCAGTCGGCGCAGTCGGCGCCGCAGGCGACGATCGACGTGGGATTGGAGAACCCGCGTTCGAGCAGCCACACGTCGATTTCCGCGCGTAGACGCTCAGCGGTAAGCGTCCCGCCGTCGTGCTGCAAAACCCCGTCGCCGTCAGCCTTGGCAGCGGCGACCAGGCGGCAGGCCATTTCCATGGCGCCTTCGGTGGCCTGTTGCGCCTGGTGGAGCCATTCAATTTCCTGCGAATCTTTCGCTCGCCGCTGAAGTATGCCCATTTCGGGATCGCAGTCGATGGCGATGCCGGCGCGATTAATTTCGTGTGCGTAAATTAACGGCAAGGTCCGATCGGAAATGACGTGGCGGATTTCGTTGCGGCGCAGCAGTTCCGCGGTGGCCTGCGCCGTGGCGGTTTCCCGGTCGCCCGAAAGCCCGTCTGCGGGCGTGAAGGCTGCAGGGCAGGCGACCTGATCCACCCGGGCCCGCTGCCTGGCGCGGGCCATTTCGATGTCGCGTAAAATCAGTGTCGAAGTGTGGCCGCCCGTGTTTTTCGGCAGTTCGATCAATGCAGCCGGGTCGCCGACGAGAAAGCGGATGCGATGGTAAAGCGATTTGTTCGTCTCGGGGATGCCTGCCATGACGATCGCCGAGTCGTTGATTGTGGACATGCTGGTTTCCCTTTGTGTTTGATCGTTTCCTGGGCGGCCGCGAGAACCTTACAGTCCGGTGGCAGCCGCTTCATTTTGTTTGAACGCGTTGATAGAGAAATTGATGATCGGCATTGAACAGCCTGCGATAACCGAGCAAGACAATCGAAACCGTTCCCATGGCCGTCGCCGAGGCAATGAGAAACATGATGACGATCTGATACTTGACGGCGTCCAGCGGTGGCGCACCGGAGAGGATCTGGCCCGTCATCATGCCCGGCAAACTGACAACACCGACCACCAGCATGGCATTAATGATGGGCGTCATTCCGGTGCGAACCGATTGCCGGACAGCCGGCCGGGCCGCTTCCCATCGCGTTGCGCCGAGCGACAATAGCATTTCCACCTGATCGCGCCGCGCCGCCAGTGTTTCGGTCAGTGTGTTTTGCCCGAGAGAAATTCCATTGAGCGTGTTGCCGAGTACCATGCCTAGCAGGGGGATCGTGTACTGCGGCTGGTACCAATGTTCCAAGTCTTGGATGACGACGAATAATCCGAAGGCCGTGACGAGCCAGGAACTGGTCCAGATCGAAATAATCGTATCAAACCAAATTGCGCGATAACGTCGTTCCGCTCGGCCGACCGCCGTCACGCCCGCGACGAGCGTCATAATGATCAGCAGCGCCAGGACTGTTGTCCAAAGTTTGACCTGAAATACCCACTGCAAAACGAAACCGATTAAAAGCAGCTGCACGACCGTGCGGAGGCTGGCGACGATGAGTGATCGTTCGAGCCCGAGCCTAAGGACCATCGAAATGACACCGTTGACCAGAATCAGTAGCGCGGCAAGTGCGATTTGCAGATAGGAAAGCTCGATGTATTCCGCGCCCATTGTCATCTTCCCCCGGTTAACATCCCATTCTCGATCGAGCCGATGCGGTCCGCGATCCGTTGAGCTTGTTGCATATTGTGGCTGACCCAAACGAATGACCGCCCCGCGGAGTTTTTGGCAAACCAGCCGGTGACCAATTCTTCAACCGCTCGTGCCGTTGCCGAATCGAGAGAGGCTGTCGGTTCGTCGAGCAGGAGAACTTGCGGATCGAGTTGGACGGCGCGGAGCAGGGCAACGAGTTGCATTTCGCCGCCGGAAAGATCTTGCTGCCGCTTATCTAGAAACGATCGATCACGTCCGACCGCCGCCAGTTGTGATTCGATGCGCCGAATGTCAAATTTGCGATCCCGGTGGAGATCAAGTGAAAACGGCTCGCGGAGGCTGGATTCGACACTGCCTTCGGTCAATGCGGGCCGCTGCTGTACGTAAATCGCGTTACGGCGGAATGCGGGAACGATGCCGCCCCGAACGGGCCGGCCGCGCCAGAGGAGCTGTCCTTGTTCGACCGGATCGAGCGCAGCGAGCGCGCGGAGCAGCAGGGTCTTGCCGCTTCCGGATGGACCGATGAGGGCGACTCGATCACCGCTGCGGACTTGAAAGGAAACGTCGTGAAGCAGCCACTTTCCGGCAGCGGCATCTCGTCGGCCGATGTTTCTCGCTTCGAGCAATTTCCCGTCCTCTGGCACGTTCGTTGCCTCCGCAGAATGGGTTGCGGTATAATCGGAAATTGTGATCGTACTACGTGCCGCGAGTTGATGCGACCTGGAGCGCATGCGTGACAAGCGATGACGAAGAATATCGTGTTTTAGGTGTGGACCAGCCGTCGGCCGACAACCGGGTGGTCTATCAGCGATACGTTCCGGTTGTGTGCGATCTTTGCGGTGCGCGGATGCATGCGACGGAAGACCAGATTGGCCAGAAGTTGGCCTGTGTGGATTGCGGCCGTGAGTTACCTGTCGTCGCACCGCCGGAGCGGCCTCGCAAGGTCTCATCGGCCGCCGCTCTGGGCGAGGGTGAAGTCTTTGGCCTGCGGGAGGTGGCTGTTGATGCGGTCGCCGTAGGCGAGTTGTCGCTCTGCCCGCATTGTGGCGGAAAACTGAAGTCGACGATCAGCCAGACGGACGATCATCTCTTCTGTCATCTGTGTGGCCAATTGATTGAGCTTGTCACGGACGTATGCACGGAAAACGCAGAGCCGGTGCCAAAACGCGGGCCAACGTTGGCCGATGCGGCGAGCTTGATATGGCCCGGAGTTTTAACATTTCCTCTGAAAGGCGGCGCCCGCGAGCGACTGATCGCATTGTCGATCGTTTTGGCGGTTGCCGCTCGGCTCGTCGAGACGGCGTTTGCGTACGCGTATTTCGGAGGTGGTTCAGTTCCGGAGGTGCTCGCCGGCGTTTGCCTGTTTCTCGCGGCGGTCCTCCCGGCGGTCGCCGGCGTCAATTTTTTGGCCGCGGTGCTGCTGGCGATCTTGGAAGACACCGCGTGGGGAAATGACGACGACATCGGTTGGCCGACCGCGGTGTGGATCGACTGGTTCCAACGCGTGATAATGCTGATCAATGCCGTCACGTTCGCCGCGGTGCCGGGCATCGTGATTGCAACTGTTTTGCAGTTAGACGCCACGCCGTTTTACTTGGCGACGGGTTGCAGCTTGTTTCTCTTATTGCCAGTCGTGCTGTTGTCTCTGGAAGAAAACAATTCCATGGCGCAGCCGTTTTCGAGGGAAGTGTATAAGTTTATTGCGCGAAGCCGGTGGCTGTGGCTGTTGTTTTATCTGCTGACGGCAGTGATCGTGGCGGCCGTATACTCCGCCGCCTGGCTTTTGGCTCCAGGGGAGTCGCTTGCGGAGATGTTCGTTGCGGCGACTGCGGTAGTGACCGGATCGATGATCTACTTTCGCATGTTAGGTCGTCTCGCCGGGGCGTGAGTTGCCGGCCGCGTTTGCGGCAGCAAGTTTTTTGCCGTCCCCCGTCGCGTCACCAGGGCCCTACTCTGTGCGGCCGGGCTGGCGAGTACCCGGCAAATTTGGAAATTTCGCGGAATGCGGTCCGCATGATGCGGCATCGGGCACCATCTGCCGCCGGTCGGCGAGGTGCTGCGATGCTTCTGCGGGGTTTCCGGCTAATCCCCGCAAGTACGTGCGATAGATCACCATCAATTCAAGCAGCGCTTTGAAGAAATCGTGCGGCCGTAATTTGGAGCCACCGACGTCTTCCCAGTGGTGCAGCGGTTGCTCGTAAAGCACGTCCTCGATCGGGGCTAAATCGTTTTCCCGCCGCTGTCGAATCATTCTCGCGAGAAGTTCGACGTCGAAAATCCAATTCGTCTTGAACGGTGTCTGGAACACGTCTCGCACATTTTTCGTGACGCGGAACATTTTCGCTCCGCATTGTGTATCGTAAACGCCCAGCCTGAGAACGTGCGATGCTGCCGATGCGAAGCAGCGGCCAAGCAGATGCCGATGCGGCCGGCGGCAGATCGAGCGACCGAGCATGCGGATACGGGAGCCGAGGATAAGTTCCAACCGATCGTCGTTTTCAAGAATGCGGCGGAAGGATTTAATTTCATCGAGCGGTGTCGCCAGGTCAGCGTCCCAGTAGCCAATGTATTTTGTGGGCTGCCTGAGTGCCGCGACGACGCCCAGGCGGACGGCTTCGGCCTTTCCACGGTTTTGAGGCAGATTCAGGTACCCGAAGCGGTCGCCGTCGTAGTCATGCAAGTCGCATAGCAGGTCGAGCGTTGTATCCGAGCTGCCATCGTTTACGAAGAGGAACCGGTGCGGCGGATCGTTCAAGCCGTGGTGAATGAACGCATCGACGTTGAGTCGCTTCGCTTCGTTGTAACAGGGAATAACAATCGTCGTGTCCGCCATGCGCAACACTACCTTGTCTGAGAAATTTGTCAAATTGATCGCTAGACCTGTTGCAATCGGCAATTCCGTCAAGACGGGAAGGCCACACGCGTGCTATCTATTGAGAATGAATACGGCAGTACCCGCGACGACCAAGTCCGTTTCCTCGCTGTCCGCCGAGATTAAGCATGGCGGCGGCGTCGCTGCGCGCACTTGGATGCGCGTGGGCGTGGCCGATGTGCTGATGTTCATCGTTCTGATTGGTGTACTGCAAAAATCGCAAGGCGGGCTGCTCGACGATCCGGGATTGGGTTGGCATATCCGCAACATCGACGCAATGTGGGCTGAAGGCGGTTGGTTGACGACCGACCCGTTCTCCGGACCGCGGGCGGGGCAACCATGGCGGACCAACCAGTGGGTTGGCGATTTGGTTCTTTATGGCGGTTGGGCATGGGGCGGACTGGAAGGAATCGCTGCCGTTACGGCAATCGTTCTGGCGCTCGCATTTCGCTGGCTCTATCTGCTCATGGTTGATGACGGCGTGCCGTGGCCGCTGGCGGGGCTGTGGACTTTAGTCGCCGCTGCGGGCACGACGATGTCCTGGGTCGCGAGGCCTACGGTCGCCACGCTGTTGTTCGTCATGGTGACGGCGGCGATGATGGATCGCTTTCATCGAGGCAGGGCCACCCGCCGGCAGACACTCTGGCTATTGCCGATGTTTGTCATCTGGGCTAATACGCACGGCGGATTCGTTGCCGGTTTGGTCATTGTTGCCTCAACGTTGCTCGTTGAAAGCTGTTTGAGTTTGCGGTTGCCGCATCGTCAGGACGTCTCGGCGGCCAGAACTCGCCTGAAGCATCTGGCGGCACTGTTTGCAGGCGCGGTGATGGCAACGCTGGTAAACCCCTACGGTTGGAGTCTTTACGGGTGGATCTTCAGCCTATTGGGCGATCCGTATTTCATGAATCTTCACACCGAGTGGCTTTCGCCTAATTTTCACGAAGCGGGGGCGGCGCGGTACGAGATCCTGATGTTGTTACTGCCGTTGCTGTTGGCGCTGGGACGGCGGAAATCGATCAGCTGGGTGGCTCTGGTGTTGTCGATTATCTGGTTACACTTCGCGCTAAACGGAATTCGATTCGTTGCCTTGTGGGTTGTCGTTACCGTACCGCTAATGGCGCGGTTAAGCGCGGACCTGTTGTACGTTTATTGGGGGCGCAGGCAGCAGCGATCGGGACTGTACTTTGCGCCGGCTCGCGGTAGTGGCGTTGCCGCGCTGGTCATTTGTGTTGGGGTATTCGGATGGGCAAGATTGGCTGATGGATATTCATTTCACAATCGCGGGCACATTCCTACCGCCGCCCTGCAATATGTGATCGAACGTCATCCTGATCAAATTATTTTCCACGACTACAACTGGGGGGGCTGGCTCACCTGGCACGGCTGGCCGCGCGTGAAAAACTGGATCGACGACCGCAACGAAGTTCAAGGTAAGGGGCATGTCCAGCGGTACTTTTCGATCGTCGGTGCCGAGCCGGGTTGGGAGTCGGCATTGCGGGACCACAACGTGCAAGTCGCCTGCCTCGAGCCGAACGTTCCGCTGGCTCGTGAATTGGCGAAGCACTCGGATTGGGCCGTGCGATATCGCGACACCGCAGCGGTTGTCTACGAGAAGACCAGCGGCCGTTCGACCGTGATTCGACCGAATCGCGCGGCGCCGCCGGAACGATCGTCATAATCGCTTTGCAGAAACCGGCCGCCGGCCATTTCGTCGATCCTTAAGCTATTTTTGTAGGTGACATGCCCGACGGGAATGATCCTCAACCAATCGATCTGACTTAATGCCATGAAAAGTCTGCTGCTTGAATCCAATACGGAAAAAGACTTCGAAGCCACCAAGCGCCGCATCCACAGCAATTTGGTCGACAAGCTCGATTTGACCCGCGTCGGCGACTTGCACGGCGACACGCTGCGCCGCGAAATCCGCCTGGTGGTCGAACATCTTTGCGACACCGAAGATGCCATGCTGAACCGCAACGAGCGGGAACGGCTTGTCGAAGAGGTGCTTGACGAGACGTTCGGACTTGGCCCGCTCGAAATGCTGCTCAAGGACACGGCGGTTAGCGATATTCTAATTAACGGGCCGAGAAACGTGTACGTCGAACGCCGCGGCAAGATGGAAAAAACAAGTGTTGTGTTTCGCGACAATAATCACCTGATGCAGATCATAGACCGAATCGTCTCAAAGGTTGGCCGCCGCGTTGATGAGACATGCCCGATGGTCGACGCGCGGCTTTCCGATGGATCTCGTGTCAACGCCATTATTCCGCCCCTGGCCTTGGACGGCGCAAGTGTTTCGATTCGTCGGTTTGGTTCGAATCCACTGAAGTTGGAAGACCTCCTGGAGTTCAAAGCCTTTACGCCTGAGATGGTGATGCTGCTGGAGGGCGCGATCAAGGCGAGGTTGAATTGCGTCATTGCCGGTGGCACGGGGTCCGGCAAGACGACGCTGCTTAACACCTTGTCGAGTTTCATTTCAAACGAAGATCGAATTGTCACTATTGAGGACGCGGCCGAATTGCAATTGCAGCAGGAGCACGTTGTCCGATTGGAGTCTCGCCCGGCCAATATTGAAGGCAAGGGCCGAATCTCCTCAACCGACCTGGTAAAAAACGCACTGCGGATGCGTCCCGAACGCATTATCATCGGCGAATGCCGTGGTCCGGAAACGTTGGACATGTTGCAGGCCATGAATACCGGGCACGAGGGTTCGCTGACGACGTTGCATGCCAATACGCCCCGCGACGCGATTGCTCGAATGGAGACGATGATAATGATGACCGGTGTGGAGTTGCCGATCAAAGCGATGCGCCAACAGATTTCTAGCGCGGTGGATTTGTTGATACAGACAAACAGACTCCAGGGCGGCGTCCGCCGGATCACGCATATCACAGAGGTGGTCGGCATGGAGCAGGACACAATCGTCATGCAGGATATATACAACTACCAGCAGACAGGCATTGACGAAAGCGGCAGCGCCCGGGGCAAATTTGTAGCCAGTGGCATCCGACCGACATTTATGGACCGATTGGAGTCGTGCGGGTTCAAATTGCCAAACGGTGCGTTCCAACAGCGAGTCATGCTGGAAGATTAATGTCCTGACGAAGGCCAATACTGCGGCGCGACAGCCATCCGGTTCCCATCGCATTCAATAATTTTTGCGGCAACAAAAAAATGAGTCCCTTACTAGTCACGATCGCAGCATTCGTCGGCGTTACCGCATTGGTCGGTGGCGTGGCCATGCTATTGTGGGGTGATGGTGACGAAAAACTGGAGAACCGCCTTTCACAACTGGCTTCCGGGAAGGAGACTCCGGAGAAACAGCAGCTGTTAAAAGACGGTGTCCTGGACGAGTACAAGAACACCCATAGCTTGATGGAACAAGTTAGCGAGAAACTCAGTCGGTTCAATTTGGTTTTTCAGCAGGCCGATACGTCGCTCGACGCCGGTAAATTTGTGGTGATCTGTGGCGGATTGGCTGTTGTTGGTGGTGCTACCGTCGCCTTTGCGAAACTGCATCCCGCGTTCATTTTACCAGCCGCCATTTGTGCGGGACTGCTACCGTTGCTGTGGCTGGTCTGGCGGCGAAAGAGGCGGCTATCGAAATTCGAGTCGCAGTTACCCGATGCCATGGAACTGGTAGCGCGGGCGCTGCGGTCCGGCCACAGTTTGGCTGCGGGATTTCAGTTGGTCGGCCAGGAAATGAGCCAACCGTTGGGAAAAGAATTCGCACAGGTGTTTGAAGAGCAGAATTTTGGCCTGTCACTTGATGAGTCGTTGCGGGCCATTGTCGACCGAGTTCCGCTGGTTGATCTTAAGTTCTTTTGCACGGCGGTTATTCTGCAGCGGCAAACGGGCGGTGATTTGGCGGAGATTCTCGACAAGATCGGACGCCTGGTTCGCGAACGTTTTCAAATTCGCGGGCAGATCAACGCACTGACCGGCGAGGGTCGATTGTCGGGCGTTGTATTGCTGGCGTTGCCGCCGGTGTTAATGGCCGTCGTTTATTATTTAAACCCCGAATACATCAAGATCCTATTTAAGTACGAGATGGGGAAAATAATGTTGTTCACCGCTACCGTGATGCAAATCATCGGTGCGTTCTTCATAAAGAAAATTGTCAGCATCAAGGTTTGATCCGTGGAATTGCTCATCGCCGAAAGTCTGGTTTCTTTCAAAAAGATCTTGCCGTTTGCGATCTTCGGCCTGTTTACGGCTGCCGCCTGGTGGTTGTTGGAATCTCTCTCGATGGCAAAACTAAAAGCCGAACAGCGGCTGGAGGACTACAACGATCCACGCCGTCGTCGCATGCGGGAAGCAAACGTGGTCAAGAAGGAAAGTGGGTTTCGCAAACTATTGGAAAAGGCGAAACCGCTTGGCAAGCCGCTGCAGCCAAAGTCGGAAAAAAAACAGGGCAAGCTGAAAATGGAACTGGTTGCCGCCGGTTTTCGCAGCGAAACCGCACCGACAGTTTATTTGGGTTGCAAAGTTGCGGGGTTGGCCGTTGGGTTGGCGACTGCTGGGGGAGTGGCCTTGCTGACGACCGGCGCGAGTCAAGACTCGTTGATCCGCATCATTATTGGTGGCGGCCTCGGTTTTTACCTGCCGACGTTCGTCCTGATGTTCTTGACCAAACGTCGAAAAGACCAAATTTTTTATGGTCTGCCGGACGCACTAGACCTGATGGTCGTCTGCGTCGAGGCGGGACTTGCGCTGGATCAGGCCATGCGCAAGGTTACCGAGGAAATGAAGAAAACGTCCCCAGTTATTTCAGACGAGTTTGGACTCTGCAATTTCCAGCTTCAAATGGGGCGGCCCCGATCTGAAGTGCTGCAGGATCTCGGGCGTCGTACGGGCGTAGATGACTTGCGAGCGCTGGCCACGGTTCTGATTCAAGCGGACAAATTCGGTTCGAGCATCGCAGATGCTTTGCGAACGCAAAGTGATGCGATGCGGACGCGACGTCGTCAGTTAGCCGAGGAAAAAGCTGCGAAAACGGCCGTCAAGCTGATCTTTCCGCTTGTATTGTTCATTTTCCCGGGCATCTTCGTGGTGCTGGTAGGGCCGGCTGCGGTGCAAATGACGTACGAAATGGCAAAACACCTGGGCGGATGACCAATCTGCGACGCCCGTATTGCGCCCGGTTATCCCATCTTCCCCGCCGCGGCATATCTTAACGGTGTTTGTGTTGTGGGCTTAAGTTTTCCGGCCATTCGGCGCGGAGTTTACACCATTCGGAGGCCGATACTCGAACTGAAAGTCCCTCTCGTCCGTCGTCCGCCGAGTGGGCCTCGGTGTCGTGTAGTGGACGGAGGAGGAGCGACTTATGCGATTGCTGAGCCTAGCCACGGTTTTCACCGTTATGATCGCCACGGCCTCGTCCGCATCTGCCAATCCGCTGGGCGCGATCTGGAAGGATTTCAGCAGGAGCTACCAACGCAATCGTTGCTGGCCACATCCTTTTGCTGAATTGGACAATTTTGCCGCTCGCCAGCCGGTTGCTTTGATGATCAACAACGGCTGGCGACTGCAAAATATCATCGGGACCCATCATTTTGAAACGAATCAAACGATTCTGAACGAGGCCGGGCGCCGACACATTCACTGGGTATTAACGCAGCCTCCTTCGCACCGCCGTATCGTATTTGTTGAGCGTGGGTTCACACCCGAGGAGACGGCCGCCCGGATGCGTGTCGTGTTGAAGGTCGCACAGCAGTTTGTCGCTCCGGGGCATCCGCTGCCGGTGCAGGAGACGCACATCGTTGCTCGCGGCGTTTCGGCGGATTACGTCAACAAAATCAACACTAAGTTTACAGAATCGACGCCCGATCCACGGCTGGAAAATGCCGCGGGTAGTGGTGGCCAGGAATAACAAAAGCCGAAGGGGTTTCCATTGCGAAAGGAATCGCTGTTTGGGTTTGTCGCGGTGCTTGCCGTATGCCTGCCAGGCTGTGCGGCAAAGTTTAAATCGGCGCAAAAGTCAGACGACGGCGTTCATGCTTCCGACTCCCAGCGTTACGCCGAGCAGCAACGCAGTCGCAGTCATTGGTTTGGCAGCACCGAAAGGCGGTCCGGTCGGCAGCGGGTGCCGGCGACGAACCAGGACTCAGTCGCAGCCAATCCATCGACCGTACGAACAGCGCAAACTCCGCCGAGCGATTTGCCGTACCAGGTGAGCGAGTCCGGCCCTTCATCGCGGCAGTTACACATCGAATGGGGCAGGCAACTGGAGCGTGCGGGGGACGCCCATGGCGGTTCCGCGCACTTTAAAAAAGTGCTCGCTTTGGAACCGAAAAACCTGGATGCGCTGTTGGGTATCGCACATCTGATGGACCGGCAGGGCCAATTTCAACATGCCGTCCACTACTATCAGATCGCGACCCGCGATCATCCGCAGGTTCCAGCCGCGTTCAACGACCTGGGACTGTGCCTCGCACGTATGAATCAACTTGAGCAAGCGGTGGGGCCTTTGAGTCAAGCAGTGGCATTAGACCCGCAACGAAAGTTGTATCGCAATAATCTGGGCACGGTCTTGGTCGAATTGGGGCGTGTCGATGAGGCGCTGGAACACATGCTAGCCGCGCACGGCGAGGCGATCAGCCACTACAACGTTGGTTTCTTGCTGCAACGCCGCGGTCAACCGCAGCTTGCCGCCGAGCACTTTGCCCGGGCGGCGGCGATTTCCCCCTCGTTCGCTGCGGCTGGCAAGTGGGCCGATCAGCTCGACAGTCGGGTCGACCGGCAACCGCAGATTCATTCGGTATCGCACCCGGTCGTTCATGACGGTGGGCGGTAGGTCGGATCCGGTCCTTACATCTTCCTGCTGTCGCGGGTTGCGGTTTGTTTCTCTCCGCGTCGCCGACTTGCCCGTTATTTTTCGGGGGCTGAAGGCGATACCTCCCGTATCGAGGATGTCGTATTTCCCGCCGTAACTGCCGTGTTGTTTTCTCGGAACCGAAGGTGATAAGAAGGTCTGGCCACGGACTTTAATTTTCCGCCGTGACCGGTGGGCGAAGCTGCAATTGTTTTTCTTTCCAACCTAACTGCCGCGCGATGGCTGCCGGGTATTTCCAGCCTTCTTTACCTTGTTGATAGATGACAACCCGCGAACGCTCGGCCGCCATCGCCACCGCCTGGGGCATGTCGAGTGTCTTGCGAACGTTCAGGAAGAATGGCCCCGTGCGGTGGGTCTTGGGCAGCCCGTGCAAATCGAGTCGCTTGACATTTGGCTCAAACAAGGAGGCATACAGCGCCACGCCGGCCATGCGATCGTGACCTTGTAGCCACAACGGCGTCTCCTTGAAATTGTTGAGCGATCGCAGTGTCTGGATCGCGCGGCGCACATCCCACACCCGCATGCCGTCCAGCGTTTGGCCCAGCAACGCAAACCGCCGCCGGTGCTGCGTTTGTTTGAAGTTGTCCTGGTTCCAAGCCGTCGGGCCAATGCCTCGCGGCGGAACGTAGACCATCGCCCATTTGAAGGCCTGATGCATGCGGCGTTCAGATTCAAACGACTCCTTGTCTGCCTCGGGCAGAAACTCTCCTTTTAATTCCGCCTCGAATCCCACTCGCATCGCCGCAAGAAACCGGCCCCAACTCTTTTGGTCCAGCACGTTGACCACTACCAGCGCATTGTTTTCAACGCCCTCGCGGTGTACCAGGTACAACCGCAATCGGATATGCGGCTGACTCTCAAAGTCGTATGCCCGAAAACGCAGTCCGTGCCGTTGGACGGACCAGGCCTCTGTAGCCTCTGGGTTGTCCGGACGATCCGGCCAGCCGCGGAACGACTTTTCTTTTAGTGCCTGCCGCCAATCGTTGCGGAGCGACTTCCAATGCGATTCGGATTCCGGCTGCTTCGCCGCGGCGGCAGCGACAAACGACTCGTGGATTGTGGTGTTTGTCTCGTTGTCAGGCAGTTTGTCGAAGACCTTTAATTGCGACGGTTCGAAGAACTTGTCAGCGACTTTTTCAATCAGGGAGCTGTCGCCTTTTAGATAATGATTGAACCAGCGGAAGGCGTGCACTCTCAGTTCTTGCGTGTCCTTGTGCGGCCCGGCGGTGATGTGTAGTGCGAGTTTGGATTTCGCGCCGTAGAGATCGTAAACCTTGCGAACCCCGGCGTGTGTCCGGATGACGCCGTCCAGTGGAAAAATGCCGTCGTTGTCGGTATTGCTGATCAACAGTGGCCGCGGTGCAACCAGCGCGGCGACCAGCGGATAGTCCCATCGATATGTGTTGACCATAAACATGCAATCGCAATGCCCTTCCACCGTGCCATCGACGACGTGATTCTGTAAATCGGTGATGCCCGCTACCGGGACCGCGCATTTGATCCGTTCATCAATTGCCGAAATCCACCAACTGTACGCCCCGCCGCCACTTCGACCGGTCACGCCGATCCGGTCGGCGTCAACTTCCGCCCGGGTCTGCAAGTAATCCAGCGCTCGAATGCAATTCCAGGCCTCAACGCCGGCGGGGGTGTAGCCGCGGTTGTGCCACCACCACATGTCGTATCGATATGTGCCGTGGTGAATCGCCTCGATTTCGCCGAGTTGTAGTGAATCGATCGTCAGGCAAACATAACCGTTCCTCGCGAACCAGCTTCCATGGTGGTGGTAATGCACTTTATTGCCGTAGCTGACCCCGTCTTTTTTGACACCGCCGTGACCGCAGACGTACAAGATGGCAGGCAGTGGCTTTTCGACCTTCTTTGGCCGATACAGATTTGCGGTCACATACAGTCCCGGTCGGGATTGGAAATGTATTTGCTCGACAATAAAATCTTCGCTTTCTGTTTTGTTGGTAATTGACGCATTTAACTCCGTCCGCGGCGGCAGGGGGTCGAGGCCCAGCATCTCCAATAGCTGCCGTCGGTATTCGCCGCGTTTTTTTTGCCAGTCCTCGAGCGTGTCGATGTCGGCGAGGCAATCTTCGCGGAGCCGTTCGGTTTGGGCTTTGAAGTACGCGGCAAGCATCTGGTCGCCACGGGAGGTGTCAATCTTTTTGATAGGGAGAGGATTGCTCCAGACTGTGGCCGCGAGGACCGAAGTGCAAAGCCAGGCAAAGATAAATCGAGTGGGATTCATGGTAGGGTCCGTCGAAATGGTAGGGTCGGTCGAAGATGGTAGGGTCGGTCGAAGATGGATAAGCGGCTGCTGGGCAATAGTATTACCGGGCAACAGTATTACCATTACCGGGCAACAGTATAACCTGTGCTTGCCTGCATTCGATCATGGCCTGCCGAATAGTACGCCGCGAGTCGTCCGCGGAATGCAGCCGGATTCCGGGCGTGGTGGCCGCTAGCCAATCGACGACGGACTCTTTTGCGGACCGCTTCGCACAAAATACGAATTGCGATTACAATGTGCGTTTGAAGCGTAGCCCGATCCCGCACTCTTCACACCATCCGCCGGTAAGACCATGCCAGCCCGTACTCTGATTCTTGGTGCCGTTTATTTTTTATCGTCCCCTGTCATCGGGGCGGATGCTCCGGTTCCCGATGTGATTCAATTCAATCGGGATGTGCGACCGATCTTTTCGGATAAGTGTTACGCCTGCCACGGTCCGGACAAAGGACAGCGGAAAGCCGACCTACGACTCGACACCAAAATAGGGATCGCCGATGCGAGAAAATCTGGCGCAATTCGGTCGGGCAAGCCCAGCGGTAGCGATTTGGTCAAACGAATTGCTTCCGACGACCCCGACGAGCAGATGCCGCCACCAAAATCCGGCAAGACACTCTCGCCTCGCCAGCGAAAGATTCTCAGTCGTTGGATTGAGCAAGGTGCGCAGTGGCGCGGGCATTGGGCGTACATCAAACCGACCCGCACGCAACCGCCGCAATTCGAGGACGCGGCAGATGCGAGTCCGATCGACCGGTTTTTGCTCGCCAAGATTCGCGCCCAGGGCCTAACACTTGCTCCCAGGGCCGATCGCGCGACGTTGATTCGCCGATTGTCGCTCGACCTGATCGGCCTTTCGCCGACTCCCGAAGAAGTCGCCAAGTTCGAAGACGAATCGACGCGAAATTCGAAATCCGCGTTCCTTAATTTAACCGATCGCCTGCTCGAGTCGCCCCACTTCGGCGAGCGGATGGCGATCTACTGGCTCGACCTCGTGCGGTATGCGGACTCGGTCGGCTACCACAAAGACTCGCATCGTAATTGTTGGCTCTATCGTGATTACGTGATTGACGCCTTTAATGGCAACAAGCCGTTCGATCAGTTCGCAACCGAGCAGCTTGCCGGGGACTTGTTGCGGGGCGACAAATTCGAACAGTTCCAGTGGAAGACGGCGTCCGGATTCAATCGCATGAACCAAACGACCAGCGAAGGCGGCGCGCAAGCAAAAGAATATCTCGCCAAGTATTCGGCCGACCGCGTTCGAAATACGGCTGCGATTTTTCTCGGCGTAACGATGGGCTGTGCTGAATGCCACGATCATAAATACGACCCCATAACGACGAGAGATTTCTATAGTTTCGCAGCGTTTTTCGCCGACCTGCAGGAACGAGGTGTCGGATTTCCCACGGAGACGCCGATGCCATCGCGAACGCAGGTGCAACGCTGGCGGGAGGCGGAGGCCGAACTGCATCGGCTGCGCGAGGCGGCGGGATCCCTCGGCGAACCGGCAGGCCAGAACGAGGCGGGAAAAGTGGCGGCGCAGATCAAGAAATTGGAGGAGGAAATCGGCCAGGTCTCGAATTCCAAATCGTGGGCGAAGACGCTGGTTACCGTTTCGGGTAAGCCGCGGGCGATTCGAATCTTGCCACGGGGCAATTGGCTAGACGATTCCGGGCCGGCGGTCGAGCCGGCGATCCCCGCATTTCTCGGTTCACTCGATGCGGTTGACGGTCGTGCGACACGGCTCGATTTGGCTCGGTGGGTCGTCAGTCGTGATAATCCGCTTACCGCTCGCGTGTTCGTCAATCGATTATGGAAACTGCTGTTCGGTCAAGGGATCGCCCGGTCGCTGGATGATCTGGGATCGCAGGGAGAATGGCCCACGCACCCGGAATTGCTGGATTGGCTGGCCATCGAATTCATAGAAAGCGGTTGGGACGTTAAGAACATGGTTAAATTGCTGGTGACGACGGATGCTTATCAGCGCAGTTCCGCCGTCGATCGCGCCGCGCGGGCGGACGATCCTGAAAACCGCCACTTCGCGCGGCAAGCGAGTTTTAGGCTCGACGCGGAAATCGTCCGCGATAATGCGTTGGCGACGGGCGGGCTGCTTTCGACAAAAATTGGAGGCCGCAGCGTCAAGCCGTATCAGCCGGCGAATTACTGGTATCGACTCTACAAGGACGGCAAGTACAACCAGGACCACGGCGACGATCTTTATCGCCGCGGCCTTTACACGTACTGGCGGCGCAGTTTTTGGCACCCCAGTTTACAAGCGTTCGATGCGCCGGCCCGCGAGGAATGCGTCGCCGCCCGCCCGCGGTCGAACACGCCACAGCAGGCGCTGGTGCTGCTGAACGATCCGACGTACGTCGAAGCGGCCCGCGCACTGGCCGCAAAAATGATGCTCGAAGGCGGTGAAACTGTCGACCAGCGCAACGCCTGGGTCTACCGTCGGGCGTTGGCTCGCAACCCCAGCGAGAACGAACTCGCGATCCTCAAGGCAGTTTTCGAAAGGCACTTGAAGAAGTACGACGAAGATGCCGATGCGGCGGCAAAGCTGTTGGAGATTGGAGAGACCGAACTGCCCGACAACGTCGACGTGACAGAATTGGCGGCCTGGACGGCGGTGGCGCGAGTCATTCTGAATTTACACGAGACGATTACGCGGAATTAAATGGCGGAGAAGAAAACGGTAATGGGGGCAATCCGGTGAAAGATCGATAAGAGGTCCGTTCCACACCGGCGTTCGGGCCGCGTCATCGAGGATCAGCAGAACCTCTCGCACCGGAGTCGCAGACTTGAGAATGCATTTGCCGAACATGTTAACCGAGATCGCAATGAACAATTTAACCCCCAAAGAGTTGTCCCTTAGCCCTTCCGCCGATTTGACGAACAAACTGGCACGCCGCACTTTTCTGAGCGGCGCGGGTGGCGGCCTGGGCCTCGCCGCGCTCGGCTCGCTGCTGAATGCAAGGCAGGTTCAGGGCGGCGATGCTAATAGCCGGAAAATTAAGCGTGGCATCGTCGATCCGCTACACTTCGCGCCGCGGGCGAAGCGCGTCATTTTTCTCTACATGGCCGGCGGGCCGTCGCATTTGGAAACGTTTGACTATCGCCCCAAGCTGGCTGAAATGGGCGGCCAGCCCATGCCCGAGTCCTTTACGAGCGGGCAGCCGATCGCACAGTTGCAGGGCAAGAAGCTTACGTGCATGGCACCCCAATTTCCCTTCAAACGTTTCGGCCAATCGGGGCTGGAGATCAGCACCGTGTTTGAACATCTGCCCCAGGTTGCCGATGAAATGTGCGTTATCCGGTCGCTCAAGACCGAAGCGATCAACCACGATCCCGCACACACATTCATGAACACCGGAACGGCGATCAGCGGCCGGCCGGCCATCGGTTCGTGGCTGTTGTATGGTCTCGGTTGCGAGACGGACGAACTGCCAGGATTCGTTGTTTTTACGTCATCCGGAGGCGGTCAGAATCAGCCGATCGCATCGAGGCAGTGGCACAGCGGATTCCTTCCGGGGCAGTTTCAGGGCGTCCATTTTCATTCGAGTGGCGACCCGGTTCTGTATGTGAGAAATCCCGCTGGGGTTGATGCCGAGGACCAGCGCAACGTGGTCGATGCCGTGCGAAAGATCAACCGCCTCCGCGCTGAGGCGATCGACGATCCCGAAATCGCCACGCGGGTCAGCCAATACGAATTGGCGTTCCGCATGCAGATGAGCGTGCCGAAACTGATGGACCTGTCCGACGAAACGCAAGAGACCCTGGATCTGTATGGCAGCAAAGGAGCGGATGGGACGTTCGCCGGCAATTGCCTGGTGGCCCGCCGACTGGCCGAACGCGGCGTGCGGTTCATTCAGGTTTATCATCGGGGCTGGGACCACCACGGCGGCATCAAGAAAGGCATTGCGCAAACCGTCAACCATGTCGATCGCGGGTCGATGGCGCTGATCAAGGATCTCAAGCGCCGCGGGATGCTTGATGAGACATTGGTGATCTGGTGCGGAGAATTTGGTCGCACGCCGATGGCCCAGGGCGACGGTCGCGACCATCATATGAAAGGCTTTTCGGCGTGGATGGCCGGTGGCGGCGTCAAGGGTGGCGTCGCCTATGGCTCGACGGACGAACTGGGATACAACGCGGCCGAAAATATCGTCCACGTCCACGACCTGCACGCAACCATGATGCGGTTGTTAGGAGTCGATCACAAACGGCTTACGTTCAAATATCGCGGCCGCGATTTCCGGCTGACCGACGTGCACGGAAAAGTGGTTAAGGACATCCTGGCATAAATCGGGCACAGCGGACGGAACCCGTACTAAGCCGGCACCGTTGGGCCCGGGCCGGGCCAGGTGGCCCCGAGACGCGCAGATTTCGGCACGCTGGGCGTGAGGCTCGAAGAAGGCCGGCCTGCAACGGCAACATGACTTAACGCCAGGTACGATTGCGACCGTCGGAAATCTCTTCGTTCCGCGGGATGTTAGGCGACGATATCTTTAACCACTTTTCCGTGCACGTCGGTCAGCCGGAAATCGCGGCCCGAGTAGCGATAAGTCAGCCGCTCGTGATCGATCCCCAATAGATGTAAGATCGTTGCGTGCAGGTCGTGGACGTGAACGCGGTTTTCGACGGCATGCATGCCGAATTCGTCGGTAGCGCCGTAGGCCAGACCGCCGCGTACTCCGCCGCCGGCAAGCAGCATTGAAAAGCCTGTCGCGTGGTGGTCGCGGCCCGGTTTGTTTTTGTTTTTCTTGTCGATTTGTGCGTGCGGCGTGCGACCGAATTCGCCGCCCCAGATCACGAGCGTGTCGTCAAGCATGCCGCGGGCCTTCAGGTCGGCCAACAAGGCCGCCGTGGCGCGGTCGGAATCGGCGCAAAGTTTGCGGTGCCGGCCGTTGTTGTCGTTGTGCGTATCCCAGGGCTGTTTTTCGCCTTTGGTAACGTAGTAGACCTGAATAAACCGCACGCCGCATTCGCATAGCCGTCGCGCGAGTAGGCAAGATTGGCCAAAGACGGACCGGCCGTAGCGGTCGCGTGTATCTTTCGTTTCGCGACTCACATCGAATACTTCGGACGCCTCTCGCTGCATGGCAAAAGCCAACTCCATCGCCCGAATCTGGGCCTCGAGTTTGTCGTCGCCGGGTCGGGCATCGAGGTGGATTCGATTGAGTCGCTGTAACAGTTTTAGCTGCCGCTGTTGTTGGCTGCGGGAGAAGTTTGGATGTCGCAGGTTCGCGATCAGTTTTTCAACGCTGAGGTTATTCGTGTCGACCGACGTGCCTTGGTGCTCGCCGGGCAGGAAAGAGTTGGCCCAAAGTTGCGGACCGACGACCGGCAGGCCGGGACTGATGGCCACAAACGAAGGTAAATTGTCGTTCTCCGTACCCAAGCCGTAGGAAATCCACGAGCCGAGAGACGGACGGATCGGCTGCTGGTTTCCCGAGTGCATCATCAGCAGGCCGGGTTCGTGATTCGGCTGGCTGGTGTGCATCGAACGGATCACACATAGATCGTCGGCGTGCGTGGCCATATTTGGAAGCAGTTCGCTCATCATCAAGCCACTTTCACCGTGCGGCTGGAACCTGAACGGAGATGGCATGTAGCCGCCGGTGACTTTTCGAAATTTGTTGGCGTCCGGCTTTTCGCCTTCGTGCTTGGTCAGTGCGGGCTTGGGATCGAACGTATCCACATGCGATGGCGCGCCGTTCATGAAAAGAAAAATTACACGCTTGGCGCGCGGTACAAAATGTGTCGGCGCGGTTGTGGCCGCGCCGAGCGTTCCGGCGAGGCCGATGATACCGAAGCCGCCACCGGCTTGCTGCAGTAGTTGGCGACGCGAGATCGGCAGGGAATCGGGGGAGAGGTTTGTCGTCATGTTCGTGTTTGTTTGCTTGGGGCTGCGGAAGTACGGCCGCGCTTCGGCAACGGTTTGTGTTTCTTAATCGATAAACATCATCTCGTTAGCCGCCAGCAGAATTTGGGCCAATTGCCGCCAGTCGCCTCCGCCGTCGTCGACAAAGGCTAGGCACAATTCGGTTTCTTCGTCCGTCGGGCTGCGGCCGTACAGGTGTAAGTAGCTCTCTTCGATCGCCGCCTGTCGGGGGCCGGTGCCGCTGGCGTTTTCAAACCGGCGGGCCAGGACTTCGCTGCGGCGGGACATAAAACGGCTGTTGAGCAGAAATAGTTTTTGCAGCGGGGTCGTCGTTTCGGACCGCCGAGCGGCGTGAACGTTCGGTTCGGGGAAATCAAACAGCGCCAGCATTTTATTTAACTCCAACCGGCTGATGCGGCTGTAGAGCGTTCGTCGCCGCTGATCGGCGTCGTCGGCTCGAAACGACGGTCCGCCGATCGTGCCATCCAATTCGCCGGTGGCCGTCAGTACCGCGTCCCGCCACTGTTCGATGGTCAGCCGGCGGCGATTTGCGCGAGACAGGAGGATATTATCCGGATCGTTCCTCACTTTCACATCGCTGACTTGGCTGGATTGCCGATACGCAGCGGAAAAGACAATTTCGCGATGCAGCCATTTCAAACTCCAACCCGAGTCGACAAATCGTACGGCCAGATCGTCCAGCAATTTTGGGTGGGACGGCTTTGCGCCGAGCGCTCCAAAGTTGCTTGTCGTTTCTACCAAAGGGCGGCCGAGCAACCGGCCCCACACGCGATTGACGATCACCCGCGCGGTAAGCGGGTTGTTAGCATCGGCGATCGCCGCGGCCAAATCCAAACGCCCGCTTCCGCGCACAAACGGCTGCGGCTCGCCGTTGCATAATACCCGCAGGTAACGGCGTTTGACGACGGGGCCTTTATTTTCGACGTTGCCCCGGATGAAGACATTCAGGTCCTTCACGCCCCCTTCGCGGACGATGTGTATTGAGCTGTTTGGCTGTTTTGCTTGTTTGTTGCGATCCCCGCTCAGCGGCCGATTGAACATTTCAGTGCTGGCAAAGATCCCCGCGAGTGCGTAGTAGTCTTCGGTTTCGAACGGGTCGTACTTGTGGTCGTGGCACCGTGCGCAGGCGACGGTCAAGGCGAGTAGCCCGCGGGTTACGGTATCGACCCGATCCTCCCATTCGTCGGCCTGTACATCCAGCGAATTGCGGCGGTAATATTTGGGTCCGAGTCCAATGAAACCGAGCGCCGCGTAGTCAGCGTCGTTTTCTGGATGAAGAATATCGGCGGCCAATTGCAATTTAATAAACTCGTCATACGGCATGTCGTCGTTGACGGCGCGCACCACCCAATCACGGAAAAAATATGCGTTCGGATACGTCAGCGACTGGTTATTGCCGACGATATGCGCCTGGTCCTCGGCATAACGGGCGATGTCCAGCCAGAGTCGCGCAAAATGTTCGCCGAACTGCGGTGCTGTGAGCAGACGATCAACCAGGCTGCGGTATGCGGATTCTGTTCCGGCGCGGCCATCTAGAACACGCATCGACTCGGTCTCAAATTGGGCGATTTCTTCGGGGGTCGGGGGCATGCCGACGAGATCAAAAGTCACGCGGCGAATCAACGCCCTCAGGTCAGTTTGCCCGCTGGGCCGCATGCCGGCATTTTCAAGTCGATTGAGAACGAAGTAATCCGTGCGTGTTCTGGGCCAATCCGCTTGGCTGACCGGCGGAATCACTTGGGGTTTGGGCAGCTGAAAAGCCCAAAACTTGCGGGCTTCGCCCCAATCGATTTGAGTTTTAGCGGGTGGGTCCCCAGCCGTTTCGTCCGTCCACGCCGCGCCAAGTTCGATCCAGCGGGCGAATCGGTCGACGACGACTTCCGGCAGTTTGGCCTTGGGGGGCATCTTCAGGTCTTCGTGGCGGATGGCGGAAAGCAGCAGGCTGGCTTTCGCGTCGCCGGGTACGACTGCCGGCCCGGAATCACCCCCTTTGCGGATCGCTTCCATGCTATCCAACCGCAGGCCGCCCTTCAGTTTTTTAGCTTCTTGTGCGGTGGCCGAATGGCATTGGTAGCACTTCTCGACGAGCACGGGACGAATGTGTTTTTCGAAAAACTCGATGCCTTGCTGGTCGGCACCAGCGGCCAAACTGCCGCGGGCCAGACTGAGCAGTACAACCGCGGTAAGCAGAACTTTTGTGGTGGGATTGTCGGCGGGCATCAATTAAATATCGTAGTTGATCTGCGCCGTGGGTGTCAATAAAAAGGCCCGTAGCCGCCGCATTGCCCAGATTGATGTGGAGCGGACGGGCCACAATTTCGATTTGATGATCAACAGATCTAAGGCTTCGGCGGCGGCGCGAGGTCTTTTTCGCTCAGCGCGATCGGTGCGCCGTCTTTGGGGACCTCGACTTTCGCGGTCCAGAGAATGCCGTTGACAATCATGCGGCGGAAAGCGTCGATTTGAAAATTGCGATAGTAGTGTCCCAGCGTGGTGCCGAACGCACGGCCGCCGTCCGCACGTTGGTGAACCCAACCGACGATCACCTTGCTCCCTTTCGTGGTGACTTGCAGCAGAGGCTTCGCCTGCGAAATCGTCGGATTCAAATAGAATTCATCGTGCAATTCGTACTGCGACCAACCTCGGCAGACAGGATGATCGGGAATCAGTTGTTTTAGCGGCGAGCGATCGGTGCTCAGCCCGACATTGCTAACCCAAGTGCCGCCCAGGTAATGAATCCAACGATCGCCCAGGCGGTCCAAATTCTTCTTGTGGATTGACGAAGCCCAGTGGATTGTGGTCAAGCCGACTCCTTGCCGCATCACCTTATCGACTTCGTCGCTTTGTGGACCGTCCAGCAACAACTCAGCGCCGGGACTTGAGTAAACGACAATCGTTTTCACGCCGTCCAGCACGGATTTGTCTCTGGGCCAGCGATCTGAAATAACGGTGTCGATCCCCTTCGTCTGTCGGAGGCACTTTGACAGCATTTCGTGCGTGTGCAGGTACATATGCGAGCCCCACGGATGGTCGAGCTTGTGGCCGATGAGCAAAATCTTGGTCGGCGTGTCGTCGCCGCGGGTAGCCCCGTTGAGGGCGGCGAGAGCGACAACAGACAACATTAAGATACGGGGGATGGCGGACATTTCCGGCTCCCTAGGTAATAGGCCGGCGGGGCGGACCGCACCGCAAGCGGTCCATCGAATGGCCGATTGGATTTGCGTGTAGCGGGGTGTTGCTCCGACTGCGAGGGTGGGGATGCAATTCTGTGCAACACAGATCATGAATGTAGTCGAGCCTGTTTTCCAGGGCGCTAAACCGTCCTGCAGGAATTTGACACCCAGATTGAACGGCTCTATAGTCGTTCTGCCGGGGTCGAATGGATGGGTTTGGCCGGCCGCGGATCGGGTAGGGCGATTATGATCAACACCTTGTTTCCTGACTTTTTATACACGGGAAAAATGCCCAATCATGAGCACCTCAAGGAGAGGTTTATGCAGGGGCTGGAAAGAGCAAAGTTCCCAGAGACGAACTGGGACTGCAATGTGGAGACCACCTTCAAACAACCCTATACCGAGACGATGGACATCTTTCCCTGGGAAGAGTATTTCGCCGGAGTCAGTCAGAATATCGCCCAGATGGCACAGGAATTTGGATCCCCGCCCCTGCAAACCAAGCCCAATGGCGCATGGGTCAATCTGTATCGAAACGGTCAGTTTCAAGAACGTCATGGTCACGTGGACAGATTTACGACGTGCAGCGCCATTTACTTTGTGAACTACGATCATCAGCAGGATGCCAGGGTTAGTTTTCGAAATCCAAATGCTGATAATTACGTGTACTCAAATTTTGCCGCCTTCTTGCCCCACAGCCTGGAATGGTACTTTCCTGCCGTTGAGGAAGGAGACGTAATTATCTTTCCGGGTTTCTTGGAGCATTCCGTGTCAAAGCAGAGCGTAGACCGCATCCGATTGACGGTCTCGTGCAACTACAGCGTCCTGCCGATGGAACAGGAGTGACGGCGAGGCTGGTTTCGCCTCCCGCTGCGAATACCGTCGCCATCCCGCCCGGAGACGTCGCGGTCACCGCGCTATTCTGTTAACGCTGCGGACAGCTCGTCGATGTCGATGCCGTCATCTTTGTTCGCGTTGAACTTGTCAAAACGCGGTTTGTACTTCTCGGGCATTTCGTCGCGATCAACCTTGCCGTCCTTGTTGGCGTCGTAGCGTTTGATCAGGCTGGCGGCGAGAATGCGTGCGCGGACCGCGTTGCGTCCTCCCTCCCGAGGGCTCGCGGGCCGGCCGGCAAGTTGGTCGCGGTGGATGGCGATGTCGAAGTAGCCAATCATCATTTCTTGCCATGTTTGGTCGCCCCAGCGCACCGTGGCGGTCGGGTCGGGATTGGCCGGATTGTCTTCTGAATTGTCGTAATGTGCGACGACATGGATGCGAGTTCCGGCCGGTAGCGTTTTAGGTTTTGCCAATCGATAGGAAGTCTGCCAGTTGAAATCGTAGGCAGGCACGTCGAGTAGCGTCTCTCGCTCGCCGCCGGGCAGGATTGCTTCATAGCGAAACGACTTGCCGCGTAGATGTGCGTGCGGCATCATGCTGAGCAACAACAGGTCGTCTGCATGGTTGCTTGAGGTGCCGGCGACCCGATGGTTTTCGGCATGGGGCGGAATAGCCAACCTCCGCTGAGCGGCTTTTGTCGTCATTACCAGGTGCGTCACGTCTTTGGGGTCGGCGAACACGAGCCCGACTTTGCTCAAATCCTCCTGCGGGCTGCCGATCGGCGTGTAGTGCAACTGAAAAATCAGTTCGGAACCGGCCGGGACGAGTTTTGCCATGCCGTCGGGAAACGACCGGGCGCGGAGGCCTGGAACGTAGCTGACCAAAAAGTCTCCGGTGCCCCCATTGCCGCGGTCGCCGGGTGGCCGCACGAAGACCAGCACGTGGTGGACGACCGCACGGTTGCCGGGCAGGATCTCAGCCATTTTGATCCATTTGTCCTCGGAAAATCCCGGATCGACACGAAAATATTTGTACCGCACGACGCCTTCCGCGGGCACGGAGAATGGTTCGTCTTGCATGGCAATGACAACATCCGGTTTCCGCGGCAATTGCCAGCCTTGTACGTATTCCGTTGGCTTGGGCAGGTCCGCGGGATCACCTTGCGGCGCGCCCGCCTCAACCCACGCAAAGATCATTTCCCTTTCCGCCTCTGTCAGTCGGCGCTCGTTGGCGAAGTGTCCAAATTTGGGATTGGCGTGCCACGGCGGCATGCGGTGTTGTTCGACGACTTCGTAGATCATTTCCGCCCAGCCAGCGACATCGTCGTACTCCGTCAGCGCAAACGGGGCGATGTCGCCCTGCCGGTGGCATTCGACACAACGTTTTTGCAGAATGCGCGCGATCTGATTTGCATAGGTGATCTTGCTGTCGGTGTCTGGTTTGTGGATGCGGCCGATGTGGCAGCCGACGGACTCCGTTTGTGCGATGCGGACAGGTTTGCCGGCCAGCATTTCATCAATGGCAGTTGCCAAGTCGTTTCGTTTCGGTTCGTCGCGGATGTAACCGATGCCATATTGGTCGTCGATACGGCCCCAGTAGCGCACGGCGCGGCGGTCATCGAGCACAAATACCTCGGGAGTCCGCTTGGCGGAAAATTGATCGGCAATCTTGTTGGCGACGTCTTTGAGTTGCGGAAACGAAAGGCGGTGCCGTCGTGCGTAAGCGGCCAGTTCGGTGATAGAATCTTGTGAGTTGGAATTGATGCCGAGGAATGTGACACCTTTAGTTCGATAGGTGTCAGACAATTTCTGTAAACGCGGCCCGTAAAGTTTTGCCAGCGGGCACTCCGTGCCGAGAAATGCAACCACAACAATCTTCGAGTCGTTGTAATCACCAAGCGAATGTTGCTTGCCGCGAAAATCCCGCAGTGAGAAGTTTTCGATTCGATGACCCAGCGGCGAATGCTCTTCGGCCGGGCTGCCGATTTTGGCGCCCAATGCCGCCAGTACCACGACAAACAAACTTCGAATAGTTATCATTGGGGCTCCAAAATCGGGACAGCCGCATTCCACGATGTAATTTTATACACCGTACACGAGCGTGCGGTTAACGCCAGATAGCCAGAAACTAGCAGATCGCCGTTCCGGCCCGCGTGAGGACAAAACCCTGAAAAACAAAGTCATCATAACCGATGTGCTGACGGGCGAGCTCGAAATTGAGCGCGGCGTGCTGGGTGGCGTGGCGGAATTGATCGCTTGCGACGCCTACGACGAACAGGAATTAGTCGGTCGAGTTGAAGATGCCGACGCCCTGATGGTCTACCATAACATCACGATTTCGTCCGCAACGATCGAACGCTTGCAGGACTGCAAACTGATTATTCGTTGCGGTGTGGGAGTCGATAATATCGATTTGGCGGCTGCGGCGTCGCGTGGGATTCCGGTGGCCAACGTTCCCGATTACGGCACGGAAGAAGTTTCCGCTTCGGCAATCGGCATGACGTTAGCGTTAACGAGAGGAATTCATCTGCTGAACTCGCGGTTGCGCGAAGGGCGAGGTGATTGGACATACACACATGTCGCGCCGTTGCGAAGGTTGAGGGGCGAGGTGTTCGGCGTCGTAGGACTTGGACGAATCGGCACGGCCACAGCGATGCGCGCGCAATCACTCGGTATGGACGTGGTGTTTTTCGATCCGTATAAGCCGGACGGTTACGACAAAGCTCTCGGCATTCGGCGGGTGTGGGAATTGGGAGACTTGTTGGCCCAATCGTACGTCATTAGTTTGCATTGTCCATTGACCGAGGAAACCCGCCACCTGATCGACGCCGATTCGGTCGAGCAGATGCGGGAGGGAGCATATTTGATCAACACGGCTCGTGGCGCTGTTGTTGACACCGCAGTGCTTCCGGAGGCGATCCGCTCCGGTCGCTTGGCGGGCGCGGGGGTTGATGTTTTGCCGCATGAACCGCCGAGCAACGACGATCCGCTGCTGGTCGCCTGGCGCGATCCTGAACACCCCGCACACGATCGGTTGATCGTCAACGCGCACGCGGCATTTTATTCGGAAGAGGGATTACAAGAAATTCGCGTCAAGGCATCGGAAGCCTGTAAGGCCGCGATTGTCGGCCAGCCGATTAGGAACGTGGTGAATTGATCGTTCAGCGGAGAATCCGCCTGCGGGTTTGCCCGCGTGCCGATTTCAATGTTGAAACGGTCGAGGTTTGTCACCGGTGTCGTAGCGCTCAACATGCACGGCGTGCTGGTCGCCCGAAAGCGTCTTATGCAGCGTCTTATACGACGGATGGGTAATTCCGGGATCCGCCGTTCGGTTGTCGATTACGACCGGAGATTTTAGCGTGACTCGCCGGCCGGCGGCGCTGTGGATTACATTCGTTTTGACGGCGAATTCCCGTCTGCCGAACAACTGGTAATAATCAAGCGGCTGCCGCTCGAGCGGAATGTTAAACCACTTATAATACGGATTCAATGATTTTCCCGCTTCGGACTCGGAGCGGTCCTCGGATTTCGCTGGTTCGTTTAGATCTGTTCTCAGCGGCCCCGAACGGAATTCATTCCAGAAACTAAGGAACTTCGGAGTAAGGCGATGCGAACCGATTTATGTTTGGCCGCGTGGAGAGTGTTGGCATACCTTGTTTGGCCGCTGGTTATTGCCGGTGACTCAAAGGCGATCGCTGGTGATTCGGCCGACCAAAAATCCCGGCAGTTTATCCAACGGCACGACAAAAATGGTGATGGCAAGCTGTCCCGACAGGAATTTCCTCCGCAAGTTCGGAGTCTATTTGACCGGATCGACGTTAACCGCGACGGCCTTCTCGACCAACGAGAGGATGCCGCATTTCGTCGAAACCAGAAGCCACGAACCCAACAACGCACGCGGATTCCCGCCGGATTTCAGGTGGTCGCCGATGTTGAATACGTACAGGGTGGCGGAAAATCCCAACGGCTCGACATCTATGTGCCCGATCAAAGCGAGCGGCCGAGGCCACTGGTCGTATGGATTCACGGCGGTGCTTGGCGTGCGGGCGATAAACGGCGTTGTCCGGCGGTGCGGCTTTTAACACAAGGGTTTGTGGTAGCGAGCATCAATTATCGGCTGAGCCAGGAAGCGATTTTCCCGGCACAAATCGAGGACTGTAAGGC
>JAYZEI010000208.1:0-30851 GCA_036337375.1 Planctomycetota bacterium
CCGAGTCGATCGAGCATCATCACGGGCCGTTATCCTCACAATAACGGTCGTGGGGCTGAGCTGCATCAACCGATTGCAGCGCACTTGCCGTGGTTTCCTGCGCTGCTGCGCGCGGCGGGCTACTACACGGCGATTTCGGGCAAGCACCACATGAGTTCGGAACGCGCGGCCGGCGGCCAGCCAAAACCGATCCCGTTTGATTCGGTAGACGCCGGTCGGGTGAAGGGAAACAGGGGCGGACACGGAAACTGGACAAAGGTCGTCCAGCAGCGGCCGAAGGACAAACCATTTTTCTTTTGGTTCGCAGCCTACGACGCTCATCGAGGTTGGGACGCTGATCGGGAGTGGGACGCAGAGCGATACGGGCCACCGCACCGTCCGCAAGCTGTGGTCGTGCCGCCGTTTCTTTCAGACGACTTGGCGACGCGACAAGATCTTGCTTCGTACTACAACGAAGTTACCCGCTTTGACTATTACATCGGCGAGGTCATCAGCACACTAAAACATCAGGATGTGCTTGATAACACGCTGTTGCTTGTTATGGCCGACAACGGTCGGCCGTTTCCGCGGGCGAAAACGCGGCTGCACGATTCGGGGATGAAGACGGCGCTGGTGGCGAACTGGCCCGCAGGCATCGCCAAAGGCGGCGCGGTCTGCCAAAGCCTGGTCAGCGCCATCGACCTGGCTCCGACGATCTTAGAATTAGCCGGCGTCAAGCCGCCGGCATCGATGCAGGGCGTCAGTCTTCAGCCGCTACTGAAGGACTCGACAGCGAAAATCCGCCAATACGCCTTCTCGGAGCATAACTGGCACGACTATGAAGCGCACGGTCGTGGCGTGCGTAGCGGCGGCTTCATTTACGTTCGCAACTACCGACCGCAATTCGCCTGGCAGGGGCCGGCCGATTCGGTGCGGTCACCTTCGCACGTGCGGCTTCAATCGTTACGTGATGCCGGCAAACTGACAGCCGCCCAGCGTGACGTGTTTCTCGCCCCGCGGCCCAAAGAGGAACTGTACCGCATGGACTCCGATCCGCATCAACTGGAAAACCTCGCAGCCGACCCGGCGTATGCGGGCCAGAAGGCTCGCTTGTTCAAGGCGCTCGATCAATGGATGGACGAAACGGGCGACAGCGTGCCGGACAATATCTCGCGAGATTCGTTTGATCGAGAAACGGGCAAACGACTGAGCGTGAAAAACTATCGAGGAACTCCACCCGGCGCGGACCGCGGCGCCACAAAAGTCGATGCGCCGGGACCGCGGTAAGTTTTCGCCGAAGAATTAATTAGGCCGCACCATGAAGCTCAGAGATATTTCCCGGGACATTGTTGTCATCTACGTCGCGGCGCTCGCGATTTGCAGTCAGGGCGCTGAGGCAGCCGAGCGGCCCAATTTCGTTTGGATTCTCTCCGAAGACAATTCGAAACATTATCTCAAGCTGTTTGACGAGAGCGGCGCAGCGACGCCCAACATCGCGGCTCTCGCGAGGGACGGAATTGTCTTTGAGCGCGCGTTTTCATGCGGGCCAGTTTGCTCAGTCGCGCGGACGACATTGGCGACGGCCTGCTACGGTCCGCGGATAGGCACGCAATACCATCGCAAGTTGAAGCTTGCGCCGATGCCAAACGGCCTCCGCATGTTCCCCGCCTACCTGCGGACGGCGGGTTATTACACGACCAATAAGAACAAAAAGGACTACAACGCCGTCGAGGGCCGGGGCGTCTGGGACGAATCCTCAAACAAGGCGACCTGGCGGAAGCGGCCAACGAAAGAGACGGCGTTTTTCCACATGCAGTCGTTCGGTATGTCGCATGAAAGTTCGCTGCACTTTAAACGGGCGGAAATGAAGCGGGGTGGGCTACGCACAGAAGCCGACAGCGTGAAACTCGCGCCGTACCATCCCGATACGTCGACATTTCGTTACACTTATGCCCGCTATCACGATCGGATGGGCGTGATCGACGAAGTGGTCGGCAAGCTGGTTGGTCAGCTCAAAGAAGACGGCCTGCTTGAGGATACATTTATTTTCTACTTCGGCGATCACGGTGGCGTGCTGCCGCGCAGTAAAGGTTACATTTATGAATCGGGACTGCACGTGCCGTTGGTTGTCCGCATTCCGGAGAATTGGAAACACCTCGTTACGCTGCAGCGGGGATCGCGGACGAAGGGTTTTGTCGAGTTCGTCGATTTCGGACCAACGCTGTTGCATTTGGCCGGATTGGACGTGCCGAAACAAGTCGACGGCCGCCCTTTTCTGGGTCCGGACGTGTCGGCCCAGTCACTCGCTGCCCGCGACGAGACGTTCGGGCACGCCGATCGCTTCGACGAAAAATACGACCTCTGCCGGTCGTACCGCAAGGGCCGCTACAAATATATCCGCAATTACCAGGCGTTTTATCCCGACGGACTGCAGAATAATTATCGCTACCGCATGCTGGCTTACGCCGAGTGGCGGACGCGATTCCTCGCCGGCAAGCTAAACGCCCAGCAGCGGCAGTTCTTCGAACGGCGCCCGGCAGAACAACTCTTCGACATCGAATCCGATCCACACGAAGTCCGCAATCTCGCCGGCGATCCCAGGCATGTCGATGCATTGCGTGATCTACGGCGGCGGCTGCAGCAGCGGGTGAAAGGCATGCCCGATTTGAGTTTTTATCCGGAGAGTCATATGGTCCGTCGTGCGCTCGCCGATCCGGTTGCCTTCGGTCAGGCACACAAGGAGGAAATCGCGAGGCTGATCGATGTCGCTGACCTGAGCCTATTGCCGCTGGCCGAGGCTAGGCCACGGTTGGAAAAGGCATTGGCGTCGAAAAATCAGTGGGAGCGGTATTGGGCGCTGACCGCGTGCAGTTGTTTCGGTGAACAGGCGAGGGCGCTGGTTCCGGCCGCCACAGCGCGGTTAACAGACGACGCCCGCTTGGTCCGAGTCCGCGCAGCCGAGTTTTTAGGCATTCTCGGCGCGACCGATCCAAGACCGACGCTTTACGAAGCACTCAATACAACAGATTCCGATGTGGAAGCCTTGATAATTTTGAATACAGTCGTCTTCTTCACCGATCACGCGGGCGGCATTTATCCGTTCGATCTGGCCAAGCTCAACATGAAGGCCACCGGCGGCCAGGTGCCGCGCCGCATCGATTACCTGCAGTTGAAATCCCCGAAATAACCGCTGCCGAAACTCCCCGCGGCAAATAATTAGGGTTACCGATGCCCAACGTTTTCATCTCCATCGAAGCGATGCTGAGCAAAGCCACGCCCGGCGAGGCGTTGCTGCGTGAAGCCGGTTTCGAGATATCGTTTGCCGAAACGACCGATTTGAATCGCGGGCTGTGCAGCGAAGAGGAAACCATCGAGCAATTGCAGGGTTATGACGCACTGATTTCGGGCGGCGAACATTTAACGCGGCGGGTACTGGCGTCACTGCCGAGGTTATGCGTGCTGGCGCGGTTCGGGGTCGGCTATGACCGAGTTGATGTGGCGGCGGCCACGGAACTTGGTATTCCCGTTACGATCACGCCGACGGCAAATTACGAGTGCGTGGCCGAACAGACACTCGCGCTGATGTTTGCTGTGGCAAAATCGACTGTCAGGCTGGACCGCACGACCCGGCTTGGCGAATGGACCCGCCAACAGACGATGCCGTTGCGTCGGAGTACGCTTGGCATTGTCGGTCTGGGACGAATTGGCCGTGCCGTCGCCGTACGCGGCAAGGCTCTCGGAATGAATGTCATCGCAGCCGAAACACGCCCCGACGAGCGGTTTGTATCCGAACACCAAATCAAACTGGCCAGTCTGGATGACCTTCTCGCGGAGGCGGACTTTGTCACGTTACACTGCCCGTTAAACTCAGAAACCGAGGGCCTGATGAACCGCGCACGAATCGTGGGGATGAAGCGCGGCGCCGTGTTGATCAATACCGCTCGCGGTAAGCTGGTTGTCGAGCAGGCGCTGATCGAAGCGCTGCAAAGCGGCCATCTGCGTGGGGCCGGTTTGGACGTTTTTGAAATCGAGCCGATTGCGGCCGACAACCCGCTGTTGCAGATGGATAACGTTGTCGTTAGTCCGCATCTCGGCGGCGCGGATGCCTTGTCGATGGAGCAGATGGGCATTGAGGCGTCGCAGGTGATCGTCGACCTTCATCGTGGCCGCTGGCCGGACGGCGCAGTCGTCAATGACAGCCTGCGAGATGGCTGGCAATGGAGAAGCGACCGTTGACGGCTGTAACAAGCTTTCAGACTGTTGACTTGCGAGTCGATCTCGGCGAAGGCGCCGGTTCGGATGCGGTCCACACCGACCCGCAGTATGGCTACGCAGTGACGTTGCTAGAAAGCGACTCGGACCTGACCGGCAGCGGAATTACTTATACGCTGGGCGGCGGAACGAATCTTGTTTGTGATGCGATCAGGCTTCTCGTCGAACCGATTGTCGGTTGCGACATCGAAGAACTGATGGCCCAGTTCGGCCGGGTGCAAAAACAAATCGCCGAACACCCGCAGATTCGTTGGCTCGGTCCTCATAAAGGGGTCATTCATTCCGCGCTGTCATCGATTAGCAACGCGTGTTTTGACCTGTGGGCCAAGCATCGTGGAGTACCGCTGTGGCGATTGCTTTTAGATCTCGAGCCGGAAGCGATCGTGGCGCTGATCGATTTGAGTTATTACGAGGATGTGCTCACGCATGACGAAGCCATCGCAATTCTGCAGCGGCTTCGATCGACGCGGTCAGCTCGCATGCGGGTGCTGCAGGCCGGTTATCCCGGCTACGACACATCCGTTGGCTGGTTCCAGTATTCGGACGAAAAGATCCGCGACAATGCCAAGCGCGCCGTGGATGCCGGATTCACAGCGATGAAGCTCAAAGTCGGCGCGCCGGATGTGGAGCGCGACGTCCGCCGCGCGCACCTCGTCCGCGAAGTGGTCGGCGACAGTGCCCAAATTATGCTCGACGCCAATCAGGCTTGGTCCCTGCCGAAAGCGATTGATGTATGCTCCAAGTTGTGCGGTATGCGTCCATATTGGATCGAGGAACCGACTCAACCCGACGACGTTTTGGCACACCAGAAGCTGGCGCGCGAAATCGCACCCATCCCGATTGCCGTCGGCGAGTGCGTTGCGAATCGCGTCATTTGGAAAAATTTCTTGCAGGCCGGCGCGGTCGGCATTGTCCAGGCGGATTGCACTCGACTGGCTGGAATCAGTGAATATCTCGCCGTGGTAATGCTCGCCAAGAAGTTCCCGGTGCGGGTCGTGCCCCACGTTGGCGACATGGGACAGATTCATCAACACTTGGTTTTGTTCAATCACATCGCGCTGGACCACGAACTGCTGTTTTTAGAATATATTCCGCACCTGCGACCCTACTTCGTCAATCCGGCTGTGGTCGAGGGCGGGTCGTACCGAACACCCGAGCAGCCGGGATGCAGCACCGACCTGAATCTGCACCTGATCGCGACCCCTTAGCGGCTTGAAATTTCGCCGCGTGGACGGTGAATTTGGTTAAAATGGTCCGCATGCTAGTTCGACTGACGAAGTGCGAGATGCTGCTAACGCTGTGGCTGGGCACCTGTGGCGGTACGCAACTCACCGCAGCGGACGTCGTTGTCCAGTTCGACCGTGATATCGCACCGATACTCGCCAAGAATTGTTACGAGTGCCACGGTCCCGATGAAAAGAAGCGCGAAGCCGGTTTGCGATTGGACTCGCAGGCCAGTGCGACCGGACGGCTTGAGTCGGGAAAGACGGCAATTGTCGCCGGTGTTTTGGCGAACAGCGAACTCCACGCACGAATCACATCGAACGACACGGACGAACGTATGCCCCCGATCGACTCGGCTCGATCGCTGACGGCCCGCGAAATCGATCTCATCCGCCGCTGGATCGAACAGGGTGCCGTTTGGCGAAAACACTGGTCGCTGAATCCATTGAGTCAAGTTCAGCTGCCGAGCGTTTCTGACGTTAATTGGCCGCGCACCGCCGTCGATCGTTTCATTTTGGCCCGACTGGAACGCGAGGGCCTTACACCCGCCCCGCCCGCGGACCGCTTTACGTTATTACGCCGTGTGTATTTTGATTTGATTGGTTTGCCGCCAACCTCCCAGCAGATCGAATCGTTTATCCGCGACAAATCACCGGGCGGCTATGGACGGCTTGTTGATCAATTGCTGGCCTCGCCACACTACGGCGAGCGTTGGGGGCGGCATTGGCTGGATGTTGCCCGCTACGGCGACTCCAACGGCGGCGATGAAAACCACGCATATCCCCACGCCTTCCACTATCGCGACTGGGTCATAGCCGCGCTGAATCGCGACCTGCCATACGACCGGTTCGTTGCGCTGCAACTCGCCGGGGATCTCTTGCCGGCCGATCCCGCAATGGACGAAAACAATCTGGCGGCGACGGGATTCCTCGCCATCGGTATGAAGATTCTGGCGGAAAAAGACAAAACTAAAATGCGATCCGACATGGTGGACGAACAGCTTGACACATTCGGCAAATCGTTTCTCGGTTTGTCGATTGGCTGTGCCCGATGCCATGACCACAAGTTTGATCCGATTCCGACCAAGGATTACTACGCGTTGGCCGGCATCTTTCACAGCACCAGCGTTTCCGACCGTCCGTTGTCGGCCATTGAAGATGCGGGAATCAAGCAGCGGCGCGAGCGACGAATCAAAGAGTTGCGGGCGGAAATAGACCAAATTAACGGCGCCATCGACCAACGGATCAAAGAGGGCGAGGCGATTGTGCGCGAAGCCGAGAAGTTCGATCGCGGCAATGTGATTGTGGATGACGCGGACTACGGCAAGGGCATTGGAATTATTTCCGACCCCGGTGCGCAAAAGAACTTTGCCGAATACGACTTCGACATTGTGCAGCCCGGACAATACGTGGTTCAGTTGCGTTATGCGGCGGAAAAATCGCGACCGGGACGATTGGTCATTAATGGTAAAGCCGTCAACGATAGAGCAATCGCAAAAGTTACAGGCAGCTGGTTCCCCGGGACGCAAACGTGGTTTTCAGAAGGCGTAGGCGAATTGGTGCGAGGCAAAAATGTTCTGCGGCTGGAATCCGAGCCGATGATGTCGCACATCGATAAAGTCCGGCTGATCTCCGGGGCGTCCTCGGGCGAGTTGATAAAGCGGCTGAAGCGAATCGAAAAATTAACGGCGACGTTGTCCGAATTGGATAACTCGAAACCGCAAAAAGTAACTGTGATGGCCGTGTCGGACGGCGCGACACGTAATGTCAGACTTCACCGTCGCGGCAGCCATTTGGATTTGGGCGAAGAAGTTGACCGCGGATTTCTCCGTTCGCTCTCGACGGCGGACCGGCCGAAAATCGCCGATCAGCGAAGCGGTCGTCTGCAACTTGTCCAGTGGTTGGTCGATCGATCGTCTCCGGCATCGCATCTGTTGGCCCGCGTGATCGTCAATCGCGTATGGCACTGGCACTTTGGCCGGGGGATTGTCGCCACGCCGAACGATTTTGGCGTGCGAGGCCGCTGGCCCACGCACCCCGAGCTGCTCGATTATTTGGCGAACAGACTGATTGACGATGATTGGTCCCTCAAGGAACTGCACCGTTCGATCGTCACATCGCAGACATATCGTATGTCGTCAGCGGCGAATTCGCCGAAAGCCACCGCTGTTGATTCTGCCAATAGGCTGTTGTGGAAACAGCGGCGACGGCGTCTCGAGGCTGAAGTGATCCGCGACGCAATGTTTTCAGTCGCCGGCCAGTTGGAATCTCGCATCGGCGGCAAGCCTGTGGCCGTTAAGTCGGGAGACCCCTCCCCGGACGATCTGCGCAAGAACCGTATGGCTTACGATAAAGCGCGGCAGCGGTCGGTCTATTTGCCCGTGGTTCGCACCAATGTCTACCGATTTTTTACGCTGTTTGATTTTCCCAATGCAGCAACACCGGTTGGCAGGCGTTCGGAAACAATCATCGCCACGCAGGCGCTGTTCGTGATGAACAGCCCGTTGTTCGCCGAGCTATCCGGGCGACTGGCGGACCGTTTGCTTGCCGACGGAAACATTTCGGACGACAGCGAAAGGATCAACGAATTGGTTCTTCTGCTGCACGGCCGCCCGGCCACCGAATCGGAATTAGAAAAATTCGAGTCGTTTTTAAAAGACTACGGGACGTCGGTCGACGTGAAGCTGGATGTGGCGTCGCGCCGCCGAGAAGCGTGGTCCGCGCTTTGCCACGTTCTGTTGGGTTCCAATGAATTCATGTACGTTAATTGAACTGCGATGAACCGGCACCAACACATTCCGCGACGGCGACTGCTCAGTTCCATGTGCGTCGGATTTGGCGGACTGGCGCTGCGCGGCATGCTGGCCGACGAAGTCACCGCCGGCTCGCCGCCATCTTCGGGTCGCCGTTCGAAAGTGCGTCCGCTCGCGCCGAAATTACCGCACCATCCGCCTCGCGCCAAGCGGGTCATTTTTTTGTTTATGCACGGTGGCCCGTCGCATATTGATTTGTTCGACCCCAAGCCCAAATTACAGACAAACGACGGAAAGCCGTTGCCCTTCAAAGGCGCCAGAGTGACATTTGCGGACCGCGGAAATCTGATGCGGTCGCCGTGGAAGTTTCAGCAGCACGGGCAAAGCGGCATTCCGATGAGCCAATTGTGGCGGCATTTGCCCAAAGTCGCGGACGACTTGTGCATGATTCACTCGATGTGTGACACCAACGTCGCGCACGGCGGCGCGTGCATGAAAATGCACACGGGCAGCGAATCGTTGATTTGGCCCAGCATGGGTGCTTGGACGAGCTACGGGCTGGGAACCGAAAATCAGAATTTACCGGCCTTCATTACGATCTGTCCGACGTCGTTGCATGGCGGTGTGAATAACTTCGGCGCGTCGTTTCTGCCATCGGTGCATCAAGGCGTACCGCTGGGGACTCCCGGATATCCCAACACACTTGCCAAAGACGCGACGTTCCCTTACATGACGAACCCACGACAGACGCGCGAACAACAACGACTGCAATTGAAACTGCTGGGCGAACTGGCCGCCGCGCAGGCTGGATCGATCGGCCACGATGAGCGACTCGAAGCCCGTATTGAGTCGTTCGAACTCGCCTTTCGCATGCAAATGACGGCGCCGGAAGCTTTGGATATCAGTAAAGAATCGCAAGCAACGCGGAAGCTATATGGGCTGGACGAAAAGACAACCGAGAACTTTGGGCGCGAATGCCTGCTGGCGAGGCGGCTTGCCGAAAGGGGCGTACGTTTCATACAGGTCAGTCACGCGCACAGTCTGAAGTTCAACAATGAACAATGGGACCAACACACGCATCTTGAAAAAGGCCACTCGATCAACGTTGCTCAGATCGACAAGCCGATTACCGGCTTAATTCAAGACTTGAAGAGTCGCGGCATGTTGGACGATACACTGGTTGTTTGGGGTGGCGAATTCGGGCGGACGCCAACCGTGCAGAAAGGTAAGGCCGAGCCGGGCCGTGACCACCATCCGGGAGGATTCACGATGTGGATGGCCGGCGGTGGCGTCAAAGGTGGATTTCGTTACGGCGCGACCGATGAATTTGGCTACTACGCGGTCAAAGATCGCTGCACGATTCACGACTGGCACGCCACGATTTTGCACCTGCTCGGCATGGATCACGAGCGGCTAACCTACACGCACGCCGGTCGAGAGTTCCGGCTAACGGACGTATTCGGAAAGGTGGCGGACAAGGTCATTGCGTGAGCCCGTTCCGTTTACGGTTCGAAAAAAATGTCAGTTGACGCGCCAAACTTTGCGGGTAGCGGCATGTTCGATCGTGAGGCATCGTCGCCGATGATAAACTGCCAGCGGCCTTTGAGTTCAAGCCGCTTGTCTCCCGACGTTACAACCGGCGCGACGCGCAGGCCACCTTCACCACCTCGATCTTCTACCCGAACGACAATTAGATTGGCGTCGTCCGCCGCGATCGTTTCGGGTCTGATTGCGAAGCGGCCTTTCGATTGCTGAAGCTCTTCACCGTTGATCCAAACCTTGAGCTTATCGTCTTTCGGCTCGATCGCCAACGACAAGCCTCGCCGTGAAATCCACGCTTGTGGCAGGCGAACGGAGCAACGATACCAAGCTACGCCGTCGTAGTTTTTTAGTGCACCACCCGCAGCGGATTCCCAAGCCGCGGGAACTTTCATCGTCGTCCAATGCAGGGTGTACGGCGGCCGGTTACGGATATCGGACAATTTTTCAACATCGCCGCCGACCAACCAGTGGAGGGCATTGGTAAGCTGCCGGAGAAAAAGAAAATTTTGGAAGTCCGCGGGGTGGCCCATCGATGTGTAAAACGAATTTCCGCCGTCCGTCCGTCGGAACGTCCACGAGATCGGCTCTTCCGGGTGGCCTTCGATCCCTCCCGAAACGAGTTCTTTCGTTCCTTTGACCAAGGGAGAAGTTTTATAGAGCGAACCGCCCTGAAGCGTGGGCTGAAGCGATTCTGTGCCGTGTAAAATGGGATGCCCCTTTGCGGCTGCCGAGTTGTGCGGCACAGATTTAAGCTTGTTGCCGTGATGGCCCGTATAGTTGCCACCGAAAACCTCGCCATCGAAATCTTCCCAGGTAACGAGACCATCCGGTGGGACTTTCTTCCCTCCTAGGCTGAAAGCGTGGCTGGCCGTGCGAATGCCGGCAACCGGTTTTCCGGATTTGATAAACCGCTGTACGGCTGCCATTTGGTGCGGCGGCAACGCACGACGGCGTATGCTCAGCAGCGCGACGTCGGCGTCGTCCAGCACGGTGATACCGGGAATCGCGTGCCGCTGTTTATCACTGCCGAACACATAGCTGACGCGAAAATGGGGTCCAAGATGTCCCAAGGCAAACGTGGGCAGCGTATGATTTGTCTCATATTCATCCTCCGCCATGATGATGGCCAGGTGCGGTCGTTTGTCGTTTTTGAAACGGAACGGTTCGCCGCCGATCAGTTGATCGCTGGTAATGGTCGGACAGACAAACTGTTCCACGTGCGCGATGATCAGGTCGGTGCCGGTGAAATGACTGACGTACGGCCAGCGCTGCGGATTGTACATGGTATCGGTCATGTCGCGCATCAGTACGACGTGTTTTCCGTTGTGGGCCATTTGACGGAGTCCAAACGGGCGGCCCAGTACACACATGTTGGTGTGCACGCCGGTCAAGATCACGTTCACGATCCCGCGGGCTTCGAGGACGTTCCACACTTCGTCCCCGCGGTCGCTGATGAAATCGCGCTGTGAGTCGATCGTGATCAGGTCTGACTGCGATTTCCAGGGCGTGCCGGGGTTGCGGCCCAGCGACTTTAGTTTCGCGACCCACTTGGTGTGTTCCGCGGGGTCGTCATCTTCGCCGCCATCGGATTGGTCGATCGGATAAACCGCCCGTTCTTCGCCCGGAATACGTGAACACCAGGACCGAATGTCTTTGGGCAGTGTCGGGGCCTTCGGTGCCGCCACTGCCCGCTTGCGGGCCGGATGGTCCGCATAGGCGTTCATGCAGTCGCTTGGTGAGTGAATGATGGTTACGCCACGATCCCGCGCAGCGGCGAGTACTTTGTTCAATCGCGGTGCGAATTCTTCCACACGTCGTACCGCGTTTAAACAATGGTGCAAATCCCAAACGTCACAGACAACAATCGCGGTCTGTTCGCTGTTCCACTTTTCGGCACGCATCAAGCGGTGGAATCGGCCGCTGTCGCTGCTGGTCTCAACTTGATAACGCAGTCGCAGCGAAAGATCTTCGGCACGGCCGGCGGACGTGAGCATCGCGGCGGCCAAAACCATGACAAGCGAAGTGCGGCTAGCGATCATTCTCGTATGCTCCGAGGAGGATAACTGATTTGCAAACTCACAATACATTTTACTGGGAGACAATACGACCGGTTAAGATGCCAGTCCGGGCGTCACGCGAAAAAAGGGGGTCCTAAGATTATGGAAGGCCGCAAATTTTGCACGCCGGAGCGGGGCCCGCCGGCACCCTGTACGGGTCCTCACGGTCTTTGCTCGCGGCGGTTGTTGCCTTGAAAATCACTTTGGTTCAAGTCGCATTTCTTCTATGAACGGCTGCATGTTTAAGAAATCAGAAAACAGGTTGGCGGTAGCGTATTACTCAAGTGCGGGCGACTTGGTTGCCGCTGGTGCGGACGATCAGCCGCCGCATTTCGAGGACACTGATCGTGGACAGGACGCGATGGATAGGTATGCCGGATTGTTGGGCAATTTGGTCAATGAGTGTGGGTTCGGTGTCGATTGCCTGCAGAACGGTCTGCTCGGCGTCGTTCAACTGCAATTCGGCCGGATGGCGAAGGATCGTTCCGTTGTCTTGCGGCGTCGATTCGATGAGTGGCCCGAGTTCCTCTAGCACATCTTCGGCACTTTCAATCAGTTTCGCGCCGTCGCGGATCAGGGCGTGACAGCCCTGCGAATTGCGGCTATCGATGCGGCCGGGGACGGCAAAAACTTCACGGCCTTGTTCCATTGCGTGGCGGGCGGTGATCAGCGCGCCGCTGCGGGTCGATGCCTCGACAATGATTGTCCCCAGCGTCAGCCCGCTAATAATGCGGTTGCGTTGAGGGAAGGAACCGCTGGTCGGCGCGAAGCGGGGGGGCATCTCGCTTATTATCGCGCCCTGCTGCACTATTTCATCGGCAAGCGCCGCGTGTTCTGGCGGGTAGAGGCGCAAGATGCCTCCACCCAGCACCGCAATCGTGCGGCCGCCCGCTTTGAGTGCCGCTCGGTGCGCCGCCGCGTCAATCCCGCGGGCGAGGCCGCTAACGACGGTTAGCCCCGCGCGAGCTAGGCTGGTGGCAAATCGTTCGGACTGTGCCTCGCCGTATCGCGTCGCGTGGCGGGAACCGACGACGCCAATCGCCAGCGCATCGGCCGCGGTGACCGTGCCGCGAACGAACAGTGTTGGTGGCGGATCGTCGATTTCGCGGAGCATCCGCGGATAGTCGTCGTCCAGAGACGTGAGGATGCGGATGTCATTTTCAGAGCAAAGTTCCAGCTCGGACTGAACATCGACATCGTCACGTGCGGTAGAGATCGCCCGGCTGAGCTTTGGTCCGACGCCGGGAACCCGCCGTAACTCGCTAGCCGCGGCGCTGAGGATCGACGTGGGGTTGCCAAAGTGATCAAGCAATTGCTTGAGCGTGCGTGGTCCGACGCCGGAGACCAGCGACAGGCACAGCCAGTCGCGAATATCCAAGTTCACGGAACCGGATTGTTTGACCGTAGATTCAGCCATGGTCTTCGTTCAGCGAGGCGATTACATCTTGCTCACGAACGTCGGCGACCAATTCGACGTGGCCGATCCGCGCGGGAAGGATGAAGCGCAGCGCGCCCCTTTCTGTTTTCTTGTCGCGCCGCATGCAATCGAGCAATTTGTCGTGATCCATGATCGGCACCGTGGTTGGCAGGCCAACGGCGTTCAGCAGGTCGGATTGGCGCGAGGTCACCTCGGTGGAAATTCGTCCAAGTCGCTCAGCCAACCGCGACGCGCAGACCATGCCGATCGCAACTGCTTCGCCATGGAGCAGCACACCGTAACCGGTCACGGATTCAATCGCGTGGCAGTACGTGTGGCCGTAGTTTAGCACCGCCCGTAGGCCCGATTCTTCGCGCTCGTCCTGTTCGACCACTTGGGCCTTCAACTGGCAACTTTGGGCGACGACGTGCTGCAGGACATTCGGTTCGCGCCGGTTCAGGCCCGCAATATTCGATTCAAGATATTCGAAAAAAGCTTCGTCTAGGATTACGCCGTACTTGATCACTTCGGCCAATCCCGCTCGGTACTCACGGTCCGGCAGGGTGTCGAGCATTGAGGTGTCGATCAGCACCGCATGCGGTTGCCAGAAAGCGCCGACTAGGTTCTTGGCGCCGGGTAGATTGATGCCGACTTTGCCGCCCACGGAACTATCGACTTGGGCCAGCAGCGTCGTGGGCACCTGGACGAACCGGAGGCCGCGGGCTAAAGTTGCCGCAACGAAACCCGCCAAGTCGCCGACCACGCCGCCACCGACTGCAACGACGACCGACTGTCGATCCGCCCCCAATTCGAGGCACTTGCGCCAGAGCATATCAGCGAATTCGACAGACTTGCTAAGTTCTCCCGGCTGGATCACGATCAAATCGGTCGTAATGTCGGCATCGGTCAAAGATTCGCCCGCGCGAACTGCGAGCGGTTCGACGTTTTCGTCAGTAATGAGCAGCGCGTGCCAAGTCGGGCAGCGATCGGCGACGAGGTCGCCAATCCCGGCGAGAATGCCCGTGCCGATTGTGATATCGTAGCTCCGTTCGCCCAAATGGACCTGCACGATTTTGGCGGAATCAGTCACCAAACGTTTTCCTGAGATAAGCGGGAGTGATTTTCACGTGGGAGTGTACGGGCTCCCGTCGAGTTTTACGGCCTCAAAACGCAAGCCCAGCAGGGGCTTCACCTTCCCCTATTTACGTCTTGAGGCGGCTTCTATTTCACTCGCTGCAGGTCTGACTCGGTCACGGTGATCTGGCGACAAAAGCCTGTATGGGTGCGCTCATACGTCAAGTCCTCGGCCTCGTCGGGGGCAGCATGTAGTTTTTCTTCCAATGCGGCGCGGCCGACCGGTTCAAAATCGTCAAGTTCTTCGGGCCAGACGGTACGGTGTTCTATCACCAACGCTTCGCGATAAGGATCAAATTCGTTCGGCATATTCTTGGCGGTTCATTGAATAACGGGTCGCGGACTCCGGTCGAAAGTAATCAGCGCTTCAGTATACTAATGTACGCAGATGAGACAAAGTGTGCAGGAAAGAATTCGTTCTGTTTTCCCTATGTGTGAACGGACTGAGTCCCGTTCCCGGTTGCAATGACCCGTAGCCAGTGGACGATCGTTGGCATTTTTGGACTGTCGTTGACTGCTGCGATTTTTGGTTTTTTTTGGCGGTACTGGGAGACGCGGCAAGCGCTCGATCTTTGGGGCTCGGAGGCCGCACAGCTGATCGTCGGAGCAGATCATGTTGAGGCCATGAAGCTGACCTCGCACGGAGACGCCGGTGACCGAAAGGCATTAGAGCATGGAGGCGTATCCTATTTTGTGCTTGATCAACACGACATCGCCAAGGCGGGCGGGATCACGCACGCGAGGAACGCATTGACGTCGGATAAGAGTTTTTTATGGGACCGGCAGGTTGCCGGTGAGTCAGCATGGAGTTACGCGATCCGCTTCCGGCAGGGAGAAAAGCGAGTTACGGTGCTGGTCGATCCCGAGCGGCGAAGTGTGTGTTTAAGGGGCCGGACTAAAATCGCGGTCATCAACGAAAAGGTTGCGAAAGCATTTGCCATTTTTTTGAAAGAGCAGTTCGATCCGGAAGACGAGAAGTCGAACGACGGTGCTGCGAAATTATGAGTGAAAGGAAACTTCATGCCGGAACAACAACCTCGAGTGGGGATCGTCATGGGCAGCGACAGCGACTGGCCCAAAATCGAAAAAGTCAAACTCGCGCTAGACGAATTTGGCGTGTCCTGTGAAGTGCGGGTCATGAGCGCTCACCGGACGCCTGGCACCGTCACCGAATATGCAACGACAGCTGCCGAACGTGGTCTGCAGGTGGTCATCGCGGCTGCTGGCGGTGCAGCACACCTGGCCGGTGTCGTCGCGGCACATACGACGTTGCCGGTGATCGGCATTCCCGTACCGACACCCGATTTGGGCGGGCTTGATTCGCTGCTGTCGACCGTCCAGATGCCGGGCGACGTTCCGGTGGTCAGTGTTGCCGTTGGCATGGGCGGCCCGCGTAATGCCGGTTTATTCGCGGTGCAAATCTTGGCCACAGCCGACGAGGAGCTGAGAGCCAAACTGGCCGAATTCAAGGTAAATCTCGTCGATAAAATTAAATCCAAAAATGACGCCCTGCAAGAAAAGCTATGAATGCCGGCTTCCCGCTCGCGGGGCTTTGTTCAGATTCTCTCCCGTTGATGGATGGGGACGATCGAGAGTGGGGTGGCTGACGCGATCATGTCCAACTCCAAACCGCAATCCAATCTGATCGGAACGCTGCGCTGGGTTGGCGACGCCTGCGGGCATCTCGTGTTAATCGATCAAACGCGGTTGCCGACCGAGTTGGTTGAGATTGAGTTGCGCGACGTGGAGGCGGTTGCCGAGGCGATCAAATCACTGCGGGTCCGCGGCGCCCCGGCAATCGGTATCGCCGCCGCGTATGGCGTTTGTATCGGTATGCAAAGCATCGATACGAACGATGCCGATACATGGCTGCAGCGATTCGAGGAAGTCATTAATTACTTGGCGGCCAGTCGGCCAACCGCGGTTAATCTATTTTGGGCACTGGATCGTGTCAGGGATGTCGTTCTGCGCGAACCGGCCAAGCCGCTGGCGAAAATGACTGCGAAAATTCTTGCCGAAGCGCGGGCGATTCACGACGAGGACCGGGAAATGTGCCGCGCGATTGGCCGCTTTGGCAGCGAGCTGATTGCAGACGGCAGCGGTGTTTTGACGCATTGCAATGCGGGCGGACTCGCCACCTCCGATTACGGTACCGCATTGGCGGTCTTTTTTGCGGCACATGAAGCGGGCAAGAAGATCCACGTTTTTGCCGACGAAACGCGACCGTTGCTTCAAGGCTCCCGGCTGACGGCGTGGGAGCTGCAGCAGCGCGGGATCGAAGTCACGCTGATATGCGACTCGATGGCGGCACAAGTCATGCGCGAAGGCCGTGTGCAAGCGGTCGTCACCGGCGCGGACCGAATTGCGGCCAACGGCGATACGGCCAATAAGATCGGTACGTACCAAGTTGCGCTGGCCGCGGCGGCACACGACATTCCATTTTACGTCGCTGCGCCGACGAGCACCTTTGATTTAACGATTAGCTCGGGTGATGCGATTCCCATCGAACAACGTAGTAGCCGCGAGATTACACATGGCTTTGGCCGGCAAACCGCGCCGGACGGCATTGGCGTCTACAACCCGGCGTTTGATGTTACGCCGGCCCGGTTAATCGAGGCAATTATTTGCGAACGTGGGATCATCCGGCCGGTGGCAAAACAGGAAATTGCCCGGCGATGCGCTACATAAAGGATTTCATCTGAAGTTGCGTTTACGGTCAGCGGCGAGCACGAGCGGCAAATCCGTCTGGGTTGGCTTTCGTCCGCTGGCTGCCTTGCGGACCCGAACCGGCCCTCGTGGAGTAGAACATCATGAGCGACGTGAGAGACTTCGGCGCCAGTGGTGACGGAAAAACGGACGACTTCGACGCCATTCAACACGCCGTTAACGAGGGCGACGGATGGGTAGAGTTCCCCCCCGGAGACTACCTTTTGAACAAGCCTATTGTCGTTGATTTAACCAAACGGCGACGAATCGGCATCGCGGGATCGGGCGGCGGCGCGAAAATACTTATGGCCGGTTCAGGTCCGGCATTTCATCTGGTTGGCAATCATGGCGGTACCGCGGATCCGGAGACATTTAAGCCGGCTGTGTGGCAGCAGCAGCGGATGCCGACGATTCAAAATATTGAAATCGAAGGTCGTCACGCCGAAGCTGACGGAATCGAGTTGACCGGCACGATGCAGGCGATTATTTCGCGCGTTGCCATTCGTGGTGCGCGGAACGGAGTCCGTCTGACAAAACGTAACCGAAATCCGATCATCAGCGATTGTCAGATCTATCACAACCGAGGCGGGGGAATTTACTTAGATGGCGTTAATCTCCATCAGATCAACATCATTGGCAATCACATCAGCTACAACCGACTGGGTGGCATCCGAATTGAGCGATCCGAGGTTCGCAATCTACAGATCACGGGCAACGACATTGAGTACAACACGGACCGTACTCATAAGCTGGGCGACCAACCGACGGCTGAAATATACGTCGATACGACCGCGCCCGGGGCGACCGTGAACGAAATCGCAATTACCTCGAACACAATCCAGGCTTCGCCGTCGCCCGACGGCGCAAATATTCGCATTATTGAATCGGATCAGCACAAAGATCGGCCACCGGGATTGTGGACAATTGTAGGCAACGTTATTGGCAGCCAGACCAACAACGTGCATTTAACGCGGTGTTACGGCGTGGTGATTAGCGGCAATACGATTTACTCATGCCGGAAGTATAACCTGCTGATCGAGCACTGCCGCCAAGTTTCGGTTGGCTCGAACATCATGCGGCGTCACACAACTGCTGCCGCGGCCGGTATGCGGTTGGTCGACTCGGTCGATTGTGTTTTGAGTGGATGCCAGATTTTGGATGAAGCGGCTGAAGGCCAGACGACAGGAGTCTCATTGTTAGAAATTGTTCGTTGCCGTCGCATCAATGTGACGGGTTGCTCGATCAGCAACCCCTCGCCATTCGGCATCCTCGCCGCGGACTCGCACGACTTGAACATCAGCGGCTGTACCATTCTCGAATCGCGCAGGCCATCCCGCATGACGTCCGCAATTCGAATGGAAGGGAAGGGGACAGGAAATCTGATTTCCGGCTGTCGGGTCGGGCGTGGTCGTGAACAAGCACTGTCGTTCAGCAAAGAAGCTGAAGCGACTCTTGCCGCGAACGTTATCGACGGCCCCGGCGATTAGTTGCGGGTTAGACCGCATCTGTCCGTCAGGATCGCTGCACGCGTTCTTTCAGTTTGGCGACGACCTCCGAGAACTCTTTGCGGGCGGCGGCGAGGCCCTCCACGGTGTTTGGTTCACTGCCTCGGATGTATCCCATGATGATGTATTCGGCGTCAACAAATTCCTGGGCCACGTCGGCAATTTCGCTGGCGAGTTCTGCCGGAATACGCGTCACGCCGTTGCCGTCGCCGTGCAGCAGGTCGCCCTGATGGACGGCCAAACCACCGACGTGGACCGGTTGGCCGACGTGCATAAAATGGCAGTAAGCATGGGACACTATTGTCGAGCCGGTGAAGACGGGGAACTCTATATCTTCGACCTGCTCCAGGTCGCGACCGCCGCCCGAAGTGATCAAGCCGGCCGCGTCGAAGCCCTTGTAGATCGTGCACATCACTTCGCCAAACGTTGCGGCGGCGGGTGGGTCGTCGAGATCTTGAAAGACAACGATCGCCGGACCCGGCAACTCGGAAAACCCGGCGACCTGCTCTTCGAAACTCCCATAAGCATCCCCGCCGGCAGGCGGCGCCGCGCTGCGAAAACTGGCGGTGCTGGCAAAACCGACCATCGGAGGGAGATCTGGAAAGTTGCATTGAATGTCGCCGTTCATGTAACCGGCATTCCGTGGCACAACGTCAAATAATTCGATCACATTACAGATCGTGGGCGAATCGAATTGGCGGAGTTTGTCGAGAGTTCGCTGGTCGATGGTCATGATGGGCATCTCTTTAGTTGCGGCAGCAACAACTGAATCACGATGAAAAACCGGACCGCCAGTCAAACTACCAGTCCGGTGTGTTATCCTCAAGCCGTCCAGTTTTACGACGATTAAATGTCGTAGTACAAGCAGAATTCGTATGGATGCGGGCGGAGCCGCAGTGGATCGACTTCGTTTTCTGTTTTGTACTCAATCCAGGTGTCAACCACGTCCTTGGTGAACACGTCGCCGCGGAGCAGGAACCCGTGGTCCTCTCGCAATGCGGCGAGTGATTCATCCAGCGAACCGGGCGTTGTCGGCACTTCGTCCGCTTCCTGGGGGCTGAGGTCGTAAATGTCCCGATCCAACGGTTCGCCGGGATGAATCTTGTTCTGGATGCCGTCCAGAACCGCCATCAGCATGGCCGAGAACGCCAGGTAAGGATTGCAACTCGGGTCCGGACAACGGAATTCAACGCGTTTAGCCTTGGGACTCGAACTGTACATCGGGATGCGGCAAGCCGCCGAACGGTTACGCTGCGAGTAGGCTAAATTGACCGGCGCTTCGTATCCCGGGACGAGTCGCTTATAGCTGTTGGTCGTCGGGTTGGTGAATGCCAACACGGCAGCCGCATGTCGCAACAAGCCACCGATGGCATACAGCCCAGTCTCGCTCAGACCCGCGTATCCACCGCCGGCGTAGAGCGGTTCACCGTCTTTCCACAGTGACATATGTGTGTGCATGCCGGAACCATTGTCTTCGAAGACCGGTTTGGGCATGAACGTTACGCTCTTTCCGTGTTTGGCGGCCACACACTTAGTAATGTATTTGTACATCATCACGTGGTCGGCCATGGTTACAAGGTCGCCAAACTTCAGATCAATCTCCGCCTGACCTGCCGTCCCAACTTCGTGATGCTGACATTCGACGTCGAGCCCGCATTCGATCATCGTCTGCATCATTTCGTTACGGATATCCATCATTTGGTCGGCGGGCGGGACGGGGAAGTAGCCTTCCTTGTGCCGCAGCTTGTGACCTAAGTTTGGGCCGTCGCCGGCGGCTCTTGTGTCTTTGCCGCGATTCCATTGACCTTCGATGCTATCGATGTGGTAGTAGCCCGCGTTCGGCGTCTGATCGAACCGCACGTCGTCGAAAATGAAGAACTCGGCTTCCGGTCCGACGTAGCAAGTGTCGGCGATGCCGGTGCTCTTCATGTAGTTGATCGCTTTGCGAGCGACATTGCGCGGATCGCGCGTGTAATCTACCCGTGTGATGGGATCCTGAATGTTGCAGATGATCGCCAACGTCGGCAATTTGGTGAACGGATCGATGAACGCCGTGTCCGCTTGCGGAACAACGAGCATGTCACTTTCGTTGATCGCCTGCCAGCCGCGGATACTCGAGCCGTCGAAGCCCAGCCCTTCTTCAAAACAATCTTCTTCCAATTTGTCTATCGGAATGGTGAAATGCTGCCAAATGCCAGGAAAGTCCACGAAACGAAAATCGACAGCTTTGACATCTTTTTCGCGGCAAAAACCAAGGAGTTCGAGCGGCGTCATGTAAATCTCCTGAACAGATCATCTCACCGGCCTTGAGGGCCATTATCCACAAAAAACGGCCGCTCGCGAGATACGAGCGACCGTTGTGTTATTGCCAGTCGATGGCTGGGCGATTACTAGCCCGCGCCTTTCACCGTCTGGATAATTGCCGAAGCCACTTTATAAGGATCGGCATTTGAAGCCGGACGACGATCTTCGAGACGTCCTTTCCAGCCAGCGTCAATCGTTCCAACCGGGATCCGAATCGAGGCGCCACGGTCGGAAATACCATAGCTGAATTTGTCCAGCGCTTCAGTTTCGTGCTCGCCCGTCAGCCGCTTGTCGTTATCGGCTCCGTAGACATTGATGTGGCGCGGGATATTTTCGCCGAACGCCGCACAGATCTTGTCAAAGATCGCTTGGTTGCCGGAATTACGCATGTTGCCGTCGGAGAAATTGGCGTGCATCCCCGATCCGTTCCAGTCGAGTTGACCGAACGGCTTGGGATGCCAATCGATGGCATACCCGTACTTCTCGCCCGTACGTTCCAGAATGTAACGGGCCACCCAAGTTTCATCTCCTGCACGCGCCGCGCCTTTGGCGAATACTTGGAATTCCCACTGCCCCGCCGCAACTTCCGCGTTGATACCTTCAACGTTGATGCCTGCTTCGAGGCACGAATCCAAGTGCTCATCGACACATGCGCGGCCATAGCAGTTGCTTGCGCCGACCGAGCAATAATATGGACCTTGGGGTTTCGGGAATCCGCCCGCCGGGAATCCGGGCGGGTTGTTGGTTGTTGTGTCCCACAAGAAGTATTCCTGCTCGAAACCGAACCAGAAATCGGCATCATCGTCTTGGATTGTCGCGCGACCGTTGGACACGTGCGGCGATCCATCGGCGTTCAAGACTTCCGTCATGACCAAATAGCCGTTCTTTCGCTGCGGATCGGGAAAGATCGCGACGGGCTTCAGCAGACAATCGGAATCGTCACCGGAAGCCTGCTCGGTCGAACTGCCATCGAACGACCACATGGGACATTCTTCCAGGGTTCCACCAAAGTCGCTTTCGACTCGGGTCTTACTACGGAGGCTTTGGGTCGGTTTGTAGCCGTCCAGCCAGATGTACTCAAGTTTGCTCTTGGCCATTGCCTAATTACTCCTCACAAAAAACGGGCTCAGAAGGTGATTCAGCCTACTCGGTCGTGGAGGCGAATATTGTGATTGCCTGAGCGGGAAGGTTACCCCAAAGTGTTTTTGGTGGGACCTTGCCAGTTGCACCTACAAATCCAACCCGGCGATCCGTTCCTCTCGACGACCGTCCTTGAAGAGCACTTCCAGCAGGAAGGATCACAAACGGATACCGCTAAGGCAAAATAAATGCCGTAACTCATTCGTAATGCAGCATCTTAGGCCATATTCTTAGGTTTGCAATGACCTTGCAGCGAATTTCCAGGTTTCCCTGGCCGCGCGTTCGCATGCAAATTTTGCCCAATTGTTGGGCAGGAAATGATGAATGCATGGGCAGCGAGCGGCGCGCCGCTTGCGTGCCACGGGTCATTCTAGATGGAGTCAGAGAGCCGCGGCTACGTTAGCGCTGCGCGATCTTTTGCTTCGCGGCTTGAATGCCGGCGTTCAAAATTGCGTCGGTCGCGCCCGTCACCGAGGCATCGGGAAGTGGCTTCGCGGCTACGTGTACTGTCACGTCAGGCCGGACACCGACATTGCTGATCGGGTGTCCACCGGGATCGTAGAATTTGGCCGTCGTTAGCCGCACACCGGCACCTGCCAACGACAACGGAAAGATGCCTTGTACCGAGCCCTTGCCGTAACTCTGGGTGCCGACCACGGTACCGGCGCGGTGGCCCCGGACGGCGGCCGCAAAAATTTCGCTGGCGCTGGCGCTATTTTCATCGATCAACACGACAAGTGGTACTCGCCAGGTATTGGCTTTGCGTGCCGAGTAGTCGAAGTCTTCGATTTTATTGCGGCCCCGTGTCGATACGATGGTTCCGTGGTCAACGAATTTGTCCGCTACGTCGACAGCCGCTGTAAGCAGGCCACCGGGGTTGCCGCGGACATCGACGATCAAGCTTTTCATGCCGTCACGATACAGTTTCCACATAGCCGCCTCGACGTCGCGGCCGGTACTCCGCTGAAAGCTGACGAGTTTTAAATAACCAATTCCACTGCCGCGATCGATGATTTGCACTTCGTCAACACTTGGTACTTCGATATGTTCGCGTCGAATCATCAAAGCGCGTGGGGGATCACTGCCCGTGACGACCAAGAGCTGCAGGGTGGTGTTGGCGGGACCCTGGAGAACCCTTGCGGCTTCGTCAGCGGTCAGCGCTTCGGTTGATTGGCCATCGACCGAAGTAATATGGTCGCCCGGGCGGATGCCGGCTCGCTGAGCGGGGCTTCCGGCAATGACCGACACGATTGTCAGCTCGGCCGCATCGGCTTTAATCTCGATTCCGAGGCCGACAAAGTTGCCGTCAATTTGCGCATGGACCTCGCGTAGCTGGTCTTCGGTGAGGTAGGCCGAGTAGGGGTCCAGTCCGCCGCAGGCGGCGCAAACGTATTCCATGATGACAGCAGCAGGCGGGATGCCCAGGTCCGTGGCGAGCATTCTGGCTGCGACTCGCGCGGCATGAGTGGCATCGCGCCGGTTCTGCAGTAGCTGGGTCGCCATCCGCTCGCGCAGCTTTTCCCGAACGGCCTCAATTCGTTGACTTGGTACGTTGGCAAGATGCTGATCGACGAAGTATTGCTTGGTCAGTGCGATATCGATGGAGTTCGTTCCGCGATTGAATAACCGCTGCAAGCTGATTGTCTGCACAAAGTGCGATTCGAGCTTTGCCAGTACCTCGTTGTAAAGGTCGTTTGCCTGTTGTTCGCTCAATTGGAACGTCGACCGCCGGAAACTGAGATCCTTGTAGCGGTGGCCGAGATCGTAGTGAAGTTTCGCCCAATCGTGGCGGTCGCGGAGCGGCCCATTAGATGGAATGTTTTTAAGCGCTCGTTCGTAATGTGAAACCGCCTCGCCCCATTTTTTCTCGCCTTCCAACAGGTGTCCTTGTTGAAAGATCGATTGAATCCGTGAAGTTCCCGATAAAGCGCGTGACTCCTGGGCGCGTGACTCTTGGGAACGGGCAACGGTCGGTGACCAGAAAAGACTACCCGACAACAGCAGAAAGATCGCAAACGCCGAGTATCTAGCGTTAAGAATTATGCGCAGAGATAGATGCTTCATAGGTGATGATCCGTCTGACGTAGGATTGATGGCGAACCGCAGGTGCGGTCGGCCGGTCAGACGGGTCGAGCATCTCGGCCAGTGGAAATATACGTGACGATTTGGCCTCCGTCAAAAACGGGGACCACAAGTTTTTTGTTCCCTAACCCGAATAACCCTGACGATCCGTGTCAGGGTGCTCGCCCTGCGCGGGTTACGTACCGTTGCGCGGCGAATTCAAGATATGCTGGTATCGCGCGTTACTCTTGCCCTAGCAAAACGCGCGGTTGATTTTTTGGCCGTGTCCGTCTCCGGTGATGTCCGATTGCGCACTGATGGAATTGTTTCGTGGCGGGCCTAGCGGTCAAGATATTGACTGCAGAGCGGCATCTGCGTACGTCCGCTGTTTTGAAGGCGAACGGACGACAGCGTGGTTCAACGTTGTCGACGGGGATCTCGGAGAGCCTGCTGGGGCCGGGTTTCAGCGTAGATACGTTAGCTACAAGTTGAAGAATTACGGGTAATAATGCCGATCCAAGCATAGTTGACCTTTATGACAAACTTACTTAACATTCAAGGGATACGTCAAATTTTGGACGTGCTAGCAAACCGGCATGCTCGTTAATCGCCATGGGCAACGAAACGATTTTTGAAAACCAGGCAGACAAACAGCCACTGGTCGCGACGCCCGAATTGTTGGGTGAATTGGCCGAGCACAGTCGCCGCTTGGAGGAGGCCGATCCCCGCGAGGTGATTCGCTGGGCCGTGGACCGGTTTTTTCCCGATCTGACCATGGCGACGGCATTTGGTCCGGAAGGCTGCGTCGTCATTCACATGCTGGCCAAGATCGAGCCTCGCACACCCGTGTTTAATCTCGAAACGGGTTACCAGTTTCGAGAGACGCTCGAACTGCGGGATCGCATTGCCGAACGCTACGGCATCGAAGTAAAGCTAAAACGCCCGGAACTGACCGTCGAGCAGTACGAAGCCAAACACGGTGGACCGCTTTATAAAACGAATCCCGACCAGTGCTGTTTTGACCGCAAGATTACGCTGTTGCGACAAGGGATCGCCGGCATGCAGGCGTGGATGAGCGGCATCCGCCGCGATCAGAGTCCCGACCGCGCACAAGCGGCGATTGTTGGCTGGGATCATAAATTTAATCTCGTCAAAATCAGCCCGCTGGCCAATTGGACAAAAGCCGACATCTGGAAACTGATCGTTGACGAAAACATTCCGTACAACCCACTTCACGACAGAGGTTATCCCAGCGTCGGCTGCTGGCCATGCACGCGTGCGGTGGCATTTGATGAAGATGACGAACGCGCGGGCCGCTGGAGCGGAAGCAACAAGACTGAATGCGGATTACACACGATTCAGTTCGAGCAAGGTGGCGGTATCTGATTTGAACATCGAACGGCAAGCACTGAACATTGACAATGAGAATTTCAGCTAAGACAGAATACGCGTGCATCGCGGTGATGGAGTTGGGAAACTGTTACGGCGATGGCGACCCGGTACGCGTCCGCGACATCGCCGAGCGGCACGGGATTCCCTCGCGTTTCCTGGTTCAGATTCTGTTGCAATTGAAAGCGGCCGGTTTTGTCGCCAGCACGCGTGGCGCGAGCGGTGGGTACCGATTGGTCCGTTCACCCGACGAAATTACCCTGGGGGAGGTGATGACGGTCGTCGAGGGGGCGGACGATACGTCGGCCAGTAGTCTGCAGTCTTCCAGCCGAGCTGCGGCTGTTTTACGCGACAGTTGGCAGGCGGCCCGGCAAGCTCAGGCTGCAGTGCTTTCTTCGATCACATTAACGGATCTTGTCGATCGAGCGGCTGTTGAGGCCGAGTCGATGTACTATATCTGAACTCGCGACCCCGACGATGTCAGCGATTCTCGGTGGTGCGAGGGCGTTACACGATATGTGATTCGAGGAATGAATTCGACAGTCCGATGCCGATCGGAATAGATTTCAATAACCGGTTTCTGGTGGCGAAGAGGATGTGTTTGTCGTGGCCTTCAGCCGCGAAGAATCTCCTGTGCTGCATTTTTTCCGCACGCGCCGATCACGCCCCCGCCAGGATGACTTGCTGCGCCGCAGAGGTAGAGGCCTGGGATCGGTGTGCGATGATCGGCCCAGCCGGCGAGGGGCCGAAAACTGAAAAGTTGGTGAGGCAGCATCGCACCCTGGAAAATATTGCCGCCCGTTAATCCAAAAACACGCTCCAAATCGAGCGGGCTGAGCACCTGTCGATGGATGATGGTGTCGGGAAAATTGGGCGCATACTGCGCGAGGGTTTCGATGCAGCGGTCGCCGAAGGATTCCTTGATGTCGTCCCAGTTGCCCTCGCGCAGTTTGTACGGCGCGTATTGAATGAACATTGACATCACGTGGTGGCCTTCTGGGGCGAGTGTCGCATCGACGCTGGTGGGCAGGGTGATTTCGAGGATGGGTTCGTTGCTCGGGCGACCGTATTTTGCGTCGTCGTATGCGCGTTCGATATAGTCAAGCGTCGGCGAGATGTGGATTGTGCCGTGGTGATGACGGCCGATGCCGTCGTTTGGATTACAGGTAAATCGCGGCGGTTCGGAGAGCGCGAGGTTGATCTTGGCCGATGCAGACGAGTAGTCGATGCGACGTACGGCGGCGAGGAAGTCGGCCGGTAAGCAGTTGGCGTCGACGAACTTTTCGAATGTCAGATGGGCATCCACGCTTGACGCCACACTACGTGCGACCAGATGCGTACCGTCGGCGAGCAGCACCCCGTCCGCTGTGCCGTCGGTTACCGTGATTTGAATCACCTCCGCTTCGCGGCGGATTTCGACGCCCAAGTCTTCGCACGCTTGTGCCAACGCCTGGGCCAAGCCACCCATGCCGCCTTGGACATAACCCCACACGCCCCGCTGGCCGCCGGCGCTGCCCATCACGTGATGCAGCAACACGTAAGCTGTTCCGGGTGAAGAGATTGATGCAAACGCGCCGATCACACCGTCGGTGGCGAGCGTCGCTTTGAGCGCTTCGGACTCAAACCACCGCTCGAGGATCGGCCGCGCGGCGCCCGTCAGTAATTCGGCCGCTGCGTTAAGGTCGTCCCCTAGCCCCGAGATAATCTTGTAAAGATTCCACAGTTTTACGCCGTCGCGCAGTTTTTTGCCGATCCTGGTTTTTCGCCCCGCAGCCGCCGGCAGATCGGGTGCGGGCTTCATCAGCAGTGGTTCGATGAGTTGGGAGATGCGATCAAGAAGTGCCTCGTAGCGAGGGAATGCTGTGGCGTCCTTTTCGCTGAACTTGGCGATCTCCTGCCGGTTTGAATTAGCATCCGGTCCCAGCAGCAAGCTGCGACCGTCCGGCAGCGGAGTAAACGACGATGGGTCGCGGGGTAGAATCTTCAAGCCGTATTGGGGTAGCCGTAACTCTCGAATGATTTCAGGCAGAAACAGACTGATCACGTACGCCGCGGTCGAAATCTTGTAACCGGGCCAAAGCCGCTCGGTCGTGCAAGCGCCGCCCAAAACATGTCGACGTTCGAGCACACAGACGCTCTTACCCATGCGGGCCAAATACGCAGCAGCGACCAGTCCATTGTGGCCACCACCGATGACGATGCAGTCATATTCTCGCGACACGAGATTTCTTCCTAGCACGCCGATAGTCGGTCGGAGTACAATGACCAGCAACGAGAAAACACCGGGATGCGATTATCGATCATGCGTATTTCTGTCGATGGCGGTTTTAAAGAACGTTTGCACGGAACTGGGCGGGGGTTTCGCTCCCCCGTAAACCAAACAGCCTTCCCTCGGTTTTCCTGGACGGCGTTGCTGATTGTCGTTGCCTTGAATCCCGCGACTGCACTAAGCGGTGAAGTCAACGCAAAAGGTGAGGGACAATCAGCAAACGCTGCAACTCCCGACCGCTCACCGGTTGATCTTGCAGTTTCGGCAGACGAGTCGTGGCTGACGACGGCCAATCAGACCTCCGATTCCATTTCGCTGGTGCGAGTTAGCGACGCCGCGGTTTTGGACGAAGTATCGGTTGGTCGGCGACCGGTGGCAATATCGCTTTCCCCTGCGGGTAACAAAGGCGCCGTCAGCTGTAACTACTCGGGCGAGATTTTTCTGTTTGATGTTGTTGGCGAAAAGCTCGCCAATCTGCGAAAGATTCGTGTTGGATTTCAACCATACGATCTGGTGATCAGCCACGATGGTGCGACCGCCTACGTAGCGCTGGCTGCTGCGGCGCAGGTGGCGGTGGTCGATCTTGAGGAACGCGTTGTGGTAGATCGCATCGACGTCGGACCTTGGCCGCGGTATCTGGCGCTTTCGCCGGATGGTAAGACGCTGGCCGTTAACTCCAACGGTGATGCGGCAATTTGGGTGATCGACACGGCCACGCGAGAAGTCCGATTCAAAAACGGAGTTTACGGTTTGAACCTCGGCCACATGCAGATTTCTCCGGACAATCGGCATGTCTACTTTCCGTGGATGCTATACCGCGACAACCCGATCTCGGCGGGTACGATACGCATCGGCTGGGTGTTGGGCGGGCGGCTTTCTCGCGTGCGATTGGACAAGAAGGTACGCCGCGAAGCGATCGCCATGGACCCGTCGGGACAGGCCGCGGGCGATTTGCACGGTTTGTCGCTGACCAGCGATGGTGAACAGGTGGTTCTGGGTGTTGCCGGGACGCACGAGCTGCTCGTACTGCGGGCTAACGAGCTGCCTTACTTCGACGATGGCGGGTCGGACCGGATGGATGGCGGTCTGGTGCGCGACAAGCGGCGTTTCTTTCGCATCGAGGTCGGCGGCCGCCCGATGGGACTGCAAGTGATGAAAGACGACCGTCACGTGCTCGTGGCCAACTACCTGCTCAACAGCGTGCAGATTGTTGATCTTCAGCAGCGCAAATTGCTGCGGGAGCTGCCGCTTGGCGGGCCTGCAGAACCCTCCCTCGCTCGCCGCGGCGAAGCGATGTTTTATGACGCGCAGCGGAGCCTCGACGGTTGGTACAGTTGCCACAGTTGTCATTACGATGGTGGCACAAACCGCGAGCCGTTCGACACGCACAACGACGGGACGAAATTCACGTATAAAACGGCTTTGCCACTGTATAACCTGGAAAAGACGGCACCATGGACTTGGCACGGCTGGCAGAAAGATTTGCCCGCGGCGCTAGAGAAATCGTTGACTTCGACGATGCTGGGTCCGAAGCCGACTGCAGACGATGTTCGCGCGCTGATTGCATTTGCCAACACCTTAGAGCCGCCGCCAAATCCCAACCGAGGGCCGGACGGATCGCTCAGCGAAGCGGCCAAGCGCGGTCAAGCTGTTTTTCAAAGTGCAAAAGCGAACTGTACGGAATGCCACAACGGGCCGCTGTTTACCGACGGCGAAATTCATGACGTCGGCACGGGGAAGCCGAAGGATCGTTACGAAGGTTTCAACACGCCCTCCCTGCTGGGTGTTTACGGTAAAGTCCGTTTTCTGCACGACGGCCGCGCGCGTTCGTTGGAAAAGCTGCTACGATTCAGCCACAACTCGGCAGTGGTTTCTGGCGGAGAGGAACTTACGGCTGAGGAAATCCGCGACTTGGTGGTCTATCTGGAGTCGCTATAAGGCATCCGGCGACCGTGCCCGGCAACAAAATCGTGCAAATCTTTACGATACAAAAAGCCGGACGCTGGAATCCGCGTCCGGCTCGGGGCGTTTCTCGCCCGCCTTCCACCGACGCGTTCACTCCGGCGGCGCAAAATCGGCGATCCAGAGTTGGCTACTGCGATTTTTAGTACGGCCGCTGGTCCACATTAATTTTTTGCCATCGGGTGAAAATACAGGCAACACGTCCGCCGATGAATGGTCGGTCACCCGCGAGATGGGGCCGATCGTGAACCGGCCGTTTTTGACCTCGTAGCGCGTGATCCAAAGGTCGTAATTGGGCCGCGCTTGCGGGTTCGAATGATCCGCCCCGGACCAGATGATGTACGGTTGGGACGGATGCCAGTACGGGCCCCAGTTGACGAAATTTTGGTCTTTGGTCAACGCGGTTTCATTTTTGCCGTCAACGCCAACGACGAAAATTTGCAAGTGATGTTCGAGCTTACGGTCGCTGCGGAAGACAATCCACTTGCCGTCCGGCGAAATGAACGGCCCGCCGTCGTAGCCGGGCGCATTGGTGATTTGGCGCTTGTCGCTGCCATCTGCGTTCATAACGTATATGTTCGGGTCGGGTTTCTCTTTTGTCCCGTTGTCGTGACAGTAAGCGATCAACTTACCATCGCGCGAGTATGCGCCTTCGGCGTCGTAGCCCGGCTTGTTTGTTAGCCGGCGGAGGATCTTGCCGTTCAAATCGGTTTCGAAAATCTCCATGCTGCGATCGAACGGCCACGAATAACGGCGGCGACGGCCGGTTCGGCGGTCCTCTTCCTCTTGCTCGCGGACTTTTTCCTCCGTGCCGTATAAGTCGGGATCAAGATGGCTGGACGCAAATAGAATCCGTTGACCGTCCGGCGAAAAATTGCTGCACGTCGTGCGGCCGCGGCCTGTGCTGATTAGCTTCGGCCGGTCGCCATCGAGCGGCTGAGAATAGATCTGATAAAACGGATACTCCCGGCGGATCGCCTGATAGATGATCGTCTTGCCGTCGGGTGAGAAGTAACCTTCGCCCGCCTTTTCAAAACCATTGGTGAGTTGGTGGATGTTAGAGAGAAACTGCGGCTCGACAGAAGCTGGCTTGCGTTTTTTTTCTTCGGCACCCGCGGGCGGACTCGTGGCTGCTAGT
>JAYZEI010000209.1:0-3559 GCA_036337375.1 Planctomycetota bacterium
CGCAGTCGCGCGCCCCGCTAATGCGGCGCATGCGAATCCAGGCGCCGGTCCTCGCCGCGGACAACTACGCCTCAATTTGCACGACAACTCGCACGCCAGGAGTTCGCTCCATGAACAACCCGTTGTTTTTATTGGTCGGCAAATGTCTGACTGTCGCACTGTTTATGTTCCCGTGCCGGGCGACGCTGGCCGCGAAATATAGCAGCCGATTTACCGCGACACCTAATCGCGTTTGGCTCGGCGCGGAGCACTGGGCGAATCCCATGGAAGATTGGCGCGTCCAGGACGGCCGGCTCGAGTGCGTGCGTGGCGGCGAGAACCGCAACGTGCATCTGCTGACCCATTGGCTGGGTGAAGGACCGGGCGATTTCACGCTATCCGTACGACTGGGCGTGATCGGCAACAAATCAACAAAAGGCTCCGCAGGCTTTGCTATCGGCATCTTGGATCCCGACACAAAAGACCACCTCAGCAGCCTGTTTTTCGGCAGCGGGTTGGCCGCGGGAATTACGACCGCCGGCAAGTTATTCTTGGGCACGATGCCCACGCCACAGACCAAAGCGGTCGTTAAAGATCTGCAAGACGTTGTCTTGCGGTTGTCGGCGAAGCCTTTCGCAAACGCCTACACCGTGACTCTGACGGCGTACGACCCTGAGTCGAATGAACCGATGGGCTCCATCATCGCGAAAAAAGTGCCCGCCGAACGCCTGGTGGGCAATATCGCCCTCGTCAATAATCACGCCGCTAATCGTCGGCCGCATGTAAATGGCGGTGGCTCTTTGGCTCGATTTTGGTTCCGGGACTGGAAGGCGGACGGCAAGAAACTCGTGCAAGACGACAGCCAAAGCTTCGGGCCGATTCTCTACGCCATGCATACGCTCTCTCGCGGCGTACTCAAAATGACCGCACAGATGCCGCCCATCGGCGCAAAAGACTCGCAGACGGTTCGTCTGCAGGCACGAACCGACGGTGAATGGAACACACGTGGAGAACAAAAGATCGATCCACTGTCCCGTACTGCGACATTTCGCATTAAAAACTGGGATGACAAACACGACGTGTCGTATCGATTAGTTTGGACTGAATCGACTCGTGACGGCCGACAGAACGACCACTACTTCACCGGCACGGTACGGCGGGATCCTGTCGGCAAAGAGGAGATCGTCATTGCCGGCTTCACCGGCAACACCGATGCGGGCTTTCCCAATCGACTCATATCAAACAATGTATCGGCCATGAACCCCGATGTACTGTTCTTCTCGGGCGATCAGATTTATGAAGGCGTCGGCGGATACGGAATCTTTCGCGCGCCGGTGGAACTGGCGTCGCTAAACTATTTACGCAAGATGTACATGTGGGGGTGGGCTTTTCGCGATCTAATGCGAAACCGCCCAACGCTCGTGCTGCCGGACGACCACGATGTCTACCAGGGCAATATCTGGGGGCAGAACGGCCGGGACTGTGGCGGAATGCGCAACCACGCCAAGGGCGGTTACGCCATGCCGGCCCCGTGGGTCAATGCGGTTCAGCGCACACAGACCGCACATCACCCCGATCCGTTCGATCCGACGCCGGTCGATCAGAACATCACCGTCTACTATGGGGATATGGTTTACGGTCGGATCAGTTTTGCGGTACTCGAGGATCGCAAATTCAAATCGGGCCCCGAGGGCAAAGTCAATTCCTGGAAGGGGCGGCCGGACCACATCAGAAACCCAAACATTGATCGAAAGTCGATCGATCAACCGGGGCTCCAATTACTCGGTAACCGCCAATTAAAGTTCCTTCGCCAGTGGTCCGCTGACTGGCGCGGTGCCGATTTAAAGATTGCGTTATCGCAGACAATCTTTTGCAACCTGGCCAACTACCACGGTGGAAATCAAATGTATCTGGTCGCCGATCTGGACAGCAATGGCTGGCCCCAGTCCGGCCGGAATCGCGCGCTCGCCGAATTGCGGCGCGGCTTCGCGTTTCACTACGCGGGCGATCAACACCTACCCTCCATCGTGCATCACGGCATCGACACCTGGCGCGATGCCGGCTTTTCGTTTTGCGTACCGAGTATCGCCGCGGGTTATCCTCGTTCGTGGCGACCTGACGCCGAAGGTCGTCCCGTACGCAACCGGCCCGAAGGCGGGCGTGCAAACACCGGCGACTACGTTGATGGATTAAATAATCACGTCACGGTTCATGCCATAGGCAATCCCGCCAAAAAAAACCGACCGGGCCGCCTCAACACCTTACACGACAAAGCGTCGGGGTTTGGCATTGTGCGAATGAACAAACTCGAGGGCAGCATTACCATGGCGTGCTACCGCCTGCAGATCGACCCCGAGAACTTAACTCCTGCCGACCAGTTCCCCGGTTGGCCGAAGAAGATCCATTTCACGGATAACTACGCCCGGCAGGCGGCCGCGCATTTGCCCGTATTGCAGGTGACCGGCATGACGAACCCGGTCGTGCAGGTGACCAACGAACGGTCGGGAGAAATTGAGTACACGATTCGTGTCCAAGGCACGACGTTTCGACCCAAGATATTCGACGCGGGCGCAACCTACTCCGTGAGTGTCGGCCAACCGGACACCGGCACGAACAAAACAGTTAAAGGCGTGGTGCCGCTGACCGACAATAACGCCGGCTCATTAAAATTCACTTTCTGATAACCATGTCCAGATATTTCACTCCCCTGATGCCGGCCATTATCGCAACTGTCGCCGGCGGTTGCATGATTCTGTGCGGCGGTCCGAGCATCGGAGCGGAATCGCAGCCGAACATCGTGTTTGCCTTTGCTGATGACTGGGGTCGCTGCGCAAGCATCTACGCCGACGTCGAGGGACCGGGCAGCATGAACGATGTCGTGCGCACCCCGACATTTGACCAGATCGCCCGCCGCGGAGTGCTGTTTCGCAACGCGTTTGTCAACGCGCCTTCATGCACTCCGTGCCGCAGCGCACTCTTGTCGGGCCAGTATTTCTGGCAGACCGGGCGCGGGGCAATCCTGCAGGGCGCCGTCTGGAATCCCCAAATTCCGTCCTGGCCACTGCTGCTGAACAGCAGCGGATACCACATCGGCAAAACCTGGAAGGTCTGGAGCCCGGGTGTACCGGTGGATGCGCCGTTCGGCGGTCAGAAGTTTTCCTACCAACGGGCCGGCAGCACATTTAATGGATTTTCGCAAACGGCAACACGACTAATCGCCGCCGGAAAATCCCCGGAAGCGGCAAAAAACGTCTTGTTCGATGAGGTTCGCGAAAATTTCACGGACTTCCTGCAGCGCCGACGGGAAGGACAACCATTTTGCTATTGGTTCGGCCCGACCAACGTACATCGCAAATGGATCAAGGGTTCCGGGAAACGGCTTTGGGCAATCGATCCGGATAAGCTGAAGGGTAAACTACCGCCGTTTCTGCCGGATGTCCCCACCGTGCGCGAGGATCTCGCCGATTATTTCGGCGAGATTGCCGCATTTGACACGGCGGTCGGCGTGCTGCAAGAAGAGCTAAAAAAGGCCGGGCAATTCGACAACACTTTGCTGGTCATCAGCGGCGACCACGGGCCG
>JAYZEI010000210.1:0-6434 GCA_036337375.1 Planctomycetota bacterium
ACCAGCGTGTTATCTCGCAACTTATGTTTGTCGAGCAGAGCCAGAATCGCCCCGACCTGCCCGTCGTAGTAAGTAATCTCGGCGAGGTAGCGACTAAAGTTCTCGCGGACGACCGGCGTGTCGGCGATGTAAGGCGGCAGCCGGACCTTTTCGGGTGGATACCGGGAGGCGTCGCCTTTATTCCACGGAGAATGGGGCTCGTTCGAGCAGGCGAACAGGCAGAACGGCGTATCGGCAGCACCGCACTCGGTGAACAAACGCTCGATCTCCGTCAGATCCGGGTTGTTCTTTTTTGCCGTATATTCGAACGGAAATACTTCGGGCGGCGAAATGTGTCTTTTGCCCGATAGCGCTACGCGGTATCCGCGCGGTTTCAGATAATGCACGATGCTCTTTGTGCCCGACTTCGCAAACGTGTGATTCGGATAAGCGCCGGATTTGACGGGATAAAGTCCCGTGTAGATGTTGTGGCGCGTTGGCGAGCACATCGGCGCGGCCTGAAAGCAGCGCATGAACTTCATGCCCTCGGTTGCCAGTCGATCGATATTAGGCGTGGCCGCCTGACCGCCGTAACAGCCGAGATCACGAAACGTGCAATCGTCGGCAATGATAAAAACAAAGTTCGGCCGTTCGGCGGCTCCGAGTACGGACCCGGTCAGCATCGCAAAGATCATCGCGACACCAGTGTATGTTGGCTGTCTATTCATGGGGAATGTGCAAATTGTGGGTTGCGACTAGGTTGTGTTGGTGAAAGGTGAGAGCCGTCTGATTGATGGAGTTGCCCGCCAAAAACATAACGAGCGGTTACCGCGAATTGCCGCCGCCCTTTGATGACTGCGATTCGACGGGACAGAAAACGCTCCGATTATAACAAACATCTGCATGATGGTGGCCCGGCCGACATCTTCGGGCGAGGGGGTGCCGACACGATTCGTTGCGGGACATAATCTAAAAACTTGTGGTTTTTGACGCGGACACCATCACACGAGGCGCGAACCGATGCCGGATTCCTCGGATCAAAAGATCACGTATTTGCTGGAAATGAATAATCGCTCGCTGCTGCGCGGACGCCGCGTTGACGTGCCTGAATTGGAAATCAGACAAGTCAAAATAGCCTGTCCGGAATTGAATTGGTTTCTTCATCAACTGGTCGGTGCGGCGTTTCGTTGGGGCGGCCGCGAGGCCTGGGACAAGCGGCGGTGGAAAGCGTACGTCGATCGGCCGCAGCTGGAGACGTGGGTGGCGTACGTGTCCGGCGCGCCGGCCGGATACTTCGAACTAGAATTGCAGGATGACGGCAGCGTCCGCATTGAATGTTTCGGACTGTGCCCGCCGTTTTTTGGCAAGGGGCTCGGCGCCCATCTGCTGACGAGCAGTGTCGAGCGGGCCTGGGATATGGGTGCGACCCGTGTGTGGCTGAGCACATGCAGCCACGATCACGAACATGCGCTAAAAAATTATCTGCGGCGGGGCTTTCAGCTCGTGGAGGAAACGACGGGTCCGCCGAATCGGCTGCGCGAATCGGCGCTGTTCCACAGCGAATCCGCCACTCAAGACGCCTGTGACTGATCGCGTCAGCGAATGTATCCGCGGACCCAGCCCCGCGATCCTTGCGGCGGAACGGCATCAGCCACGTCGGTTCCATCGGCGAGCGTAAACGAAACGGCCAGCGGAAATTTCCCTTTCGGCGCGCCGCCCGTGTAGCGGCCTTCCCCCCAGAATTCACCCAGCGCGACACAATCGATCCGCACGACTTTGCCGCCGCGGACCTCGACTTCACCAAGCAGCTTGGCTTGGTATCCTCGCGAGCCGTCGTCGGTCGCCAGGTGCACCGTGCCGCTGAGTTTTCCGGATTTCAATGTCAGCCGCACGCTGCGGACTTCGTTTTCTTGCCACATCGGCGGTTCGCCCCGCGTGTTATCGACCAAATGGAACCGCGCCAACCGCCGCCCCAGCGTCGCCGGCACGTCGCCCTTCACGAGCGATTGATGTTCGGACTGCGAAATCCACAAATTGTCGCGGGAAATGGCCGACTGAAAAATCCGCCGCCACCGATCATCGGTCGGTTCGTAGCCGTCGAGAATCTTGGCCCGCACTCGAACGACCAGCCCGCCCTTGGGCGGCCGCGGATTGTAGCGTGCGTCGGGCGAGCCGGTTTTGACGGCCGCGGTCGTTGCCGGTTTGTAATCAACGAGCGCTTGTTTCAGGAATTTCCGGATTCGCTCAGGCCCCCGATTGTTGTTGTAGACCATCAGCCGACCGTCGGGCGCGGCGATGTAGATACCCTGAGTCGTCCCCTGAAAATTATTTCGCGGCCCTTGGCCGGCGATCTTACGATAAAAATTGCCCTCGGCATCCTGCTGCCGACGCTGGTAGGCTTGGTCGATAGCCACGGGCACGAACCGAGTTTGCAACAGCTTGACGATTTCCGCATCGGCGAATGTCGACGCACGGTCGAGCACTCCGTTGTTTCACGTGCAGCCGAGCGGATGCCCGTCCATTGCCCAGATGAAGATCGGCTTTTGTGATTTTGCGGCCGCGTGCTGGGCGTCGAGCAGCGAAATTTTCCAAGGGATTGTCCGCCAAGGCTCATCCGCCGCCGGCCGAAGTTCGCCATGCAACCGCTTAAAGTCGGCCTCGGAAAGTTCAACCGCGCGGCTGGCGGTGGGCTGCATAAAGAGCATCAATAGTAGTGCAAAAGTTGCCGTCCGCATTTTCATCTTCGAGTCCTCCCCGTATTGAGGTGCCGATCTCACTTTGTCAGCCTTCATTGTACGCCAATGACCGTTGCCGCGGCAAAATGTGGCGATTAAACCGGGTACGCCGCATCACTCCGGAAAACGTCGATTAGCTCGTGTGGATGCTCAATTAGCAACTTTGCACCGTGCTGCTGCAACTCGTCGCGTGACCGAAATCCCCACAGGGCGCCGACCGCCAGCATGTTTGCATTGCCGGCCGTTTGCATATCCACCTTGGTGTCACCGAGAAAAACAAAATTGCGCGGCGGCGTTTCCAGGCGGTCGGCGATTTCGAGCGCCCCGGCTGAATCAGGCTTTGGCTCGACGTGCTCCCGCATGCCGAGCACGACTTCGAAACTACCGGGTGAAAAAAACTCGTTGATGCACAATTGCGTGAAATGGTCCGGTTTGTTGGAGAGCACAGCCATTTTAATGCCGAGATCGGTCAACTCTGCTAGTAGGTTCATAATGCCATCGTAAGGCCGAGTCTTCGAATTCCAGTTTTCTTGGTAGATGGCGCGATGCTCGACTGCACAGCGGCCGATCAAATCGCGGTCAATCGCATCGCGCGGCAGCGCCCGCTGATAAAGTGGCGACAGCCCCTCACCGATCAGGTCCCGGTAGCTGGCGGCCGCATGCGTTGGAAAGCCCAGTTCCGCCAGCACGCGGTTCGCCGCGTCGGCGATGTCTTCCAGCGTGTCCAGCAGCGTACCGTCCAAATCGAATATGACCGCCGTATATCCCATTCCCGGTTCCCGCTTTGTGATGTTGCGGCCGATTTAGCGTCGATTTCAAGTGACGTCGCGCGCAGGGGCCACCCTACACAATTGCGACCCGTCACGGCATGGCCTAAGCTAGTATCTTTCCGTGAAGAACCAAAATCCAGACTCGCAGAGCGAAGCACTATGAAAACCCAATTCGTGCAATATTCACTTTTGACACTCCTCACGGCCGCCGCTTTTTTGATCGCGAAACCGGCGGCAGCCGACACCGAGGACGACCTTCACATTACGCACGGTCCGATTCTGGGCCGCGTGCGGCCGCATGGGATCGGCATCTGGGCCAGGACCAGTCGCGACACACAGTTTGCAGTTCGCTACGGCACGGCGGCGGACAAGCTCGACACGGTCAGCCCGCCCGTAAAGACGCGGTTGGAAAACGACAACACCGGCTGGGTTGATCTGACGGGCCTGAAGGCGAACACCAGGTACTATTACGACATTTTTATTCCCGGCCAGTTCCCGCGCAGCGGCCGCGGCGGGTCGTTTCGCACGCTGCCGGACAGCAAAGATTATGTCAGTAAGGAACTGAACCCGCGGGGACTGTTCAATTTTAAATTCGAGTTCGCCTGCGGCAACAATCAGAACGTCGCACACAGTATCGGGCCCTCGCTGCCGACATTCCGCACAATGCTCGATCGGATCAAGGACGATCTGAACTTTGCGATTCTCAACGGCGATTGGCTTTACGAATCGCAACGCGATTACAAACCGTCGCAGTGGCTGGCCCAGGTCGATCGTCGTGCCGCCGACGTACCCCACGTCGTCCGCGTCGCACCGACGATTGTCGGCGTGTGGCAGAACTACAAACATTTTCTCAGCCAGGGCAAAAATCTGGCCGAATGGCATCGCAACGTGCCTACATTTTTCACGTACGACGATCACGAGTGCCTCAACGACATTTGGGGTGCCGGTTCACCTGGACTTCGTGATCGCCGCGCGGTGTTTCGCGATATCGGCGTCCGCGCCTGGCATGACTATCTTGCTTGGAGCAACCCCACGACGTTCAAACAGCGCGTGCATTTTGGCCGAGGAAAGTGCGTGGCCGGCAACAAGGTGATTTCCGACGCGGATGCCGATTTCACCAAACTGAATCTTGCGGATCACAACAACCTGCACATTCATTGGGGAACCAAAACGGCCGGGGTCAACGACAACGATCTGGACGGCGTCGGCGGGCATCCCAACGCGGGCGTTTACGCGATTACAAAGGTGCTGGACAAAAACCGCATCCAGCTTTCGCATGCGACAAAGACGGATGGCGAGGTTTCCTATTCAATCGGCCGCCGCTCGTATTACAAGATGCGGATGAGCAACTGCGATTTTTTTGTGCTCGACACCCGCGGCCAGCGGCAAATGCACGATACCAAGAATCCCTATAAAAAAGGCCTGTCGCATCTGGGCCCGGTTCAGCGCGATTGGCTGATCGACGGCGTGACGGGCAGTGACGCCGATTTCATTTTCGTCGTGTCGTCGGTCAATTTCATGGTCCCCCATGTTGGCGGCGGAAAAATTCGCGGAACAAACAAAGACGATGCCTGGACCGTGTTTTTTGATGAGCGCGAGAGACTGATTGAGACGTTCGACAAACTAAAGAAACCGGTATTCGTGCTGACTGGCGATTTGCACAACAGCTTCGCGATTAAGATCACCGACAACGTTTGGGAAATGGCGTCCGGCCCGCACAATTCGAACAACCATTGGGCCAGCGACGAAGGCGCCCGTCCGGCGAACGGAAAATTCAAATATGGCCCGCGCGAAGTAGATATCCGCTGGTCAACCTATTTTCGCACTGACATCCCCCGCGCGGAATTGCTGCATCCGACGTATTGTGTGGTGCAGGTCAACAATGTTTTCAACAATCCGCAGCAGCTCGGCGGCACCCGCTGGGTAGCGTATCCTCGACCGCAGGTGATTTTTCAGTATTACGACGGTCGCACGGGAAGCCTGCGGTATGCGGAGTCGATCGTGGCGGATTCGCGATAGCAGCGACGGTTCTAAGAGTGTAATAGCTCCGCGATTCCAAGCGGATCACTCGGATCGCAAGCTAGAAGCTGCGCGGCGACCTGCTTCGCCAGTTTCTTTTTTCCAAGTTGCTTCAGACAATGCAGCAAGCCTTTGCCGCATTGGTGAAAGCCTCGATTCGCTTCGCGCGCGTACGGCAGGGGGTGCGGATTACGGGCTTTTTTGACGGCTTGTGTGCCCACGCGAAAAGCGTGACCAAAGTGTCCGCGGGCCAGCGGGATATCACCCTCACCTAAAGCAATTTCGCCAAGTAGTCGATGAGCGTCGATAAAGTCGGGACAACCTGACAATAGCCAGCGCAGTTCGTCCTTGGCAATTTCATCCTCACCGGCCTCAAGCATCGCTTCGACTTCGTTAATGTCTTCGGCGCGGTCTCTGGCGCAGCGCGGGCGAACCAGCTCCCAGGCGCCGCCATCGGGCACTTGGCGCACACCGATCTTTGCATCGCCGCGCCGCGACGACCGCTGCCTGTACTTCGGCTTCTTGTTTTGCTTCGGCAAGTCGCTGGCGACCTTCTAAGGTTTTCCACGCTCAAAGAAGCCATCATGATGACATGTCGGACCACAGGCAGGCAATCCGGTGGTTGCCGCAGTTTGGATCGACACTTAGAATCGCAGCGGAAATGAAGAAAAGGAACCTGCGGAAATTGAATTCAGCTGAAACAACGCCTCTGGGCGCCGCGTGGCTCCGTGCGTTTCGTCGCCGGTTGCTTAACTGGTATACGAGGCACGCCCGTGACTTACCGTGGCGACGTTCGCGGGACGTTTATCGTGTCTGGGTCAGCGAAATCATGCTGCAGCAAACCCAGGTGGCGACGGTCGAAGCCTATTTCAAGCGATTTGTCGCAACGTTACCGACGATCGCTGATCTGGCGGCGGCGGACGAACAGGAG
>JAYZEI010000211.1:0-6775 GCA_036337375.1 Planctomycetota bacterium
GAGCTTCGCCGTGCTTTGCGCGTATCGGTTCGACAACGTCGGAGATGAATTCGTCCACTTGCTGCGGCGCGCGGCCGACGAATGACTGCGGATCGAGCGCGGCCTGCAGATCGACGCCGGCGAAAGCCTCGTCCGCCGCCAGCCGCTGAATCAGATCGTTTTCGCCGCCCTGCTCTTTCACGACCTGTGCGGAAGATTGGCTGTGTTGGCGAATCTTTTCGTGGAGCGATTGGCGATCACCACCCGCTCGCACCGCCGCCATCAGAATATTTTCCGTCGCCATGAACGGTAAATCTTCATTCAATCGCTTGCGGATCACTTCGGGATAGACGACCAGTCCGTCGGCCACGTTGTGGTACAGAATCAAAATCGCATCGACCGCAAGAAATGCCTGCGGCAACACGAGCCGGCGGTTGGCGCTGTCGTCGAGCGTCCGCTCCATCCACTGAGTTGCCAAAGTGTTTGCCGCGCTCGATTGCAAACTCAACACGTACCGTGCCAGCCCGCACATCCGTTCGCTGCGCATGGGATTTCTCTTGTAGGCCATGGCCGAAGAGCCGATCTGATCTTTGCCGAACGGTTCGGCCATCTCACCGCCACTTTGCAGAATGCGCACATCGCTCGCTGCCTTGTGGGCGCTGCCGGCGATCCCGGCCAGCGCATCGACGAGTTGAACGTCCACCTTGCGCGGATAGGTCTGTCCGGTGACCGAATACGTTTGCTCAAAGCCCATTTTCTCGGCAACGAGTTGCTCGAGGCGGCGTACTTTTTCGTGGTCGCCGTCCAGCAGGTTTAAAAAACTCGCCTGCGTACCGGTGGTCCCTTTGATGCTCCGCGCGCACAGGTCGCCAAGCCGCCGTTCAATTTCGGCCAGGTCCAGCACCAGATCGTATGCCCACAGACAGGCCCGCTTGCCGACCGTCGTGGGCTGTGCGGGTTGCAAATGGGTGAATCCGAGACAGGGCAGGCCTCGATACTCGGCGGCAAAACTCGCCAGCGCGTCGATCGTCGCCACCAGCCGATCGCGGATCATCTGCAGCGCTTCCCGCAGCAACAGCAAATCGGTGTTGTCCGTAACAAAACAACTCGTCGCCCCCAAATGAATTATTGGCCGCGCGGCCGGACAGACATCGCCGTAGGCATGAACGTGCGCCATGACGTCGTGCCGCAATTTCCGTTCGTATTGGTTGGCGGCATCAAAGTCGATATTCGTAGCCTGGGATTTCAGTTCCTCGATCTGCTCTTGAGAAACGGGCAGACCCAGCTCCGCTTCCGCCTCGGCCAATGCAATCCAGAGCCGCCGCCAGGTTTGGAATTTGCGATCTCCGCCCCAGAGCCGACTCATTTCGTCGGAGGCATACCGCTGGACCAGAGGATTTTCGTAGTGTTCCTGTGACATAAAATTTCCCGGCCGCAAACAGCACAACGCGACGTGAACGGGCCGGACCTGTTGCTTTCTGTCGTTTTTCGTGTTTCTCGTAACAGCCGATCATCTGGCAGCCGGCTGACGATATACTTCAATTCTAATTGCCTCACGCAATTGGCGGCAGGGGCTGGGTGGCTGGTACAATGTGGTTTCGTTACGGCAACCAAGCGACCAATTCCAGTAGGAGCCAATTCCAGTAGGAGTAAGTTATGACACGCCCCGGTTCGTACTGGTTCGTCGCCGCGATCACCGTTTGCGGCTGGTCGGTCGCCTCGTCCGCCATTGGAGAAGAGAAGAGGGCGGCGGCGGCCCCCTTGAAGATCCAAGCCGCCCGCGCGGAGCGGTACAAGACCGTGGGCGACGTCCATTTGTACCTTTACGTGTTCACACCCGAGAACCACAAAGCGGCCGACCGGCGGCCGGCGGCTATTTTCTTTTTCGGCGGCGGCTGGGTTGGCGGCACGCCGACTCAATTTGTCGACCACTGTCGGTACCTCGCCTCGCGGGGAATGATTGCCCTTGTCGCCGACTATCGCGTTCGCAGCCGTCACGGCACGACCCCCTTCGAATGCGTCAAAGATGGTAAATCGGCGATTCGCTGGACGCGCGCACACGCCGAGCGGCTCGGCATCGACCCCGATCGTATTGCCGCCGGCGGCGGCTCGGCCGGCGGACACGTCGCCGCAGCAACCGGCAACTGCCCGGGCCTGGAAGAGGACGGTGAAGACACCACCGTCAGTTCCAAACCAAATGCGCTGCTGTTATTCAACCCGGTTTATGACAACGGCCCGGACGGCTACGGTTACGACCGCGTGAAAGACCGCTACAAAGAAATCTCGCCCCTTCACAACATTCGCAAGGGCGCACCACCGACCATTGCTTTCCTCGGCACAAAAGACAAGCTGATTCCCGTTGCCACGGCCAAGAAATACCAATCGGCCATGCAGTCTGTCGGCAGCCGCTGCGATCTGCACCTTTACGAGGGGCAACCGCATGGATTTTTCAACAAGCGCCGCAGCGCGGAGCATTACAACAAGACCGTCCTTGAAATGGATCGCTTCCTCAAGTCGCTTGGCTATTTGAAAGGCGAGCCTTGATCCGCGCGGCGTTGATGAGTCGGATCAGTTCGCCCCCGCGGCGCGACGCACAGTACCCTCGCTGCGATCGCGGCAGGGCAACCGCGGAGATTCGCCTCCGCCCGGGGAGTCCGCCCCGCTCATCTACCGCCCGACCTGATCTCCACCTGCCGACGCGGGACCCCTGCCCGCCACAATCCGACGCGGCCCGGCGCTTTGCCGGTTGGCCGCCCACCGGTCATTCTTCCCTGGCGCGGCGCGTTAGCCTTCGTGTATGAACCCCACGTTTTGGTGGGAATAAGTGCCGTTGTTGATGTTCGTAACGGCTCTACCTACGTCCCAGGAATCACGGTGATAGTCAGGGTTTGGAAGCATTGAACCTGACTCCTTGTTCCTAGTCATGACGTTTGGTCACTTTGTATGGAACCAGCTTTGGGTACACCACTGGATACATTCTGTGAGTCTATCGATTTCGCTGTATCAGCTTCGCCAAGTCCGTTGCAGCCAAAGCAATAGTGACAGCAGGATAAGTCCCGCTCCCTGAAGCATGGGAGTGAAGACGAATATCAATCCGGCGAGCGATGCGCCTCCACCGGATGGGCGGGGAACCCTCATGTGAAGCGCCCATAGAATGTATACCAACGCCCCGGATATGCAGGTGAGGGCGCTTGCCACTTCTATGAAGTCGAAGCTCGCAAAAATGCTCCTCGGCTTTGCCGCGGGGTCATGCAGTGATTTGCTCCAGGCGAGCTTCTCAAGGAGAGCTAGATAGGCATAAGGAGCAAGGATGAAGAGCAGCGGCAAAGCCATTTTAGGCCAAGAGGGATCTGCCAACCGGTCTTGCCATGCCGGTACGGCTACGAGCAAAAACGCTGCTGCGGTTATGGCCGCTGAGATGAGGATCGCTTTAAGGGCCCGCCGTCGCATCAGGTCATTTCAACAGATTACGAGCAGCACTGCAACGCCGCCCGGGAACTGGCCGAGGAATACTTCGATGCCCGCAAGGTACTACGAAGACTGCTCTCGCTAGTCGATGCCTGATCAGAGAGGCAGTCAAACTCTCTACTTCTTATCTGCACTCGGGCGACGCTGCGCAAACAACCACTTCCATAGCTTCTCATTCTCGTAAGTCCTGGTCCAACTGTTGTGCCTGACTCCTGGGTACTTCGTGTATGATACGGCCATGTGGCCCGACTCGGAACAAACGCAGGAGCTGATCGCCGCCGCCAGGCACGGAGACGACGATGCGGTCAATCGCCTGTTGCAGCGGCATCGCGATGCCGTGCGGCGGATGATCGACATGCGGATGGACCGTCAACTGCAGCGCCGAGTCGACGCCAGCGACATCGTGCAGGAGGTGCTGATCGACGCGAACCGGCGGCTGGGCGAATATCTGAACAAGCCGGCAATGCCGTTCCATTTGTGGCTACGGCAGATGGCGCAGGATCGCCTGATCGACGCACATCGCCGCCATCGCGTCGCCGCCAAAAGATCGCTCGACCGCGAACAGCCGATGGCCGCCCGCAGCAGGATGGATCGCTCGACACTCGAGTTGGCGGCCGAACTGTGCGATCAGGAGCGAACGCCGGCCGCGGCTGCCGAATGGCATGAACTTCAGGAACAATTCCGCGCGGCGCTGGACAAACTGGACGAGCAGGATCGCGAAGTCGTGCTGATGCGGCATTTCGAAAAGCTGAGCAACAGCGAAGTGGCCGCAGCGCTTGATCTGACTCCGCCGGCGGCCAGTATGCGGTATTTACGGGCGATGCGGCGGCTGCGGGAAATCTTGGCGGAATGATATGAACGACAACGAGCGTGAGTCTTCTGGCGACGATGAAAAATTGGCCGAGCTGCTCGAGCGGTTGACCGCAGCGCACGGCCGCGGTGAAGAAGTCGATATCGCTGCCGAGGCGGCGGCGGCACCCGCGTTATCCGACGAGCTGCGCGAACTTTGGGCCGCGATTCAAATTGCCGATTTGGTCGGCGATGCATCGGCGGTCGGCTCGGGCAGCACCGGCACGCTGGCCGCGACGGCGTTCGAACTGCCTGTTCAGTTCGGCGACTTTGAATTGCTCGAAGAAATCGGCCGCGGCGGCATGGGCGTGGTTTACAAAGCGCGGCAAGCGAGCCTCGATCGCACCGTGGCGCTGAAGATGATTCTGCGCGGCACACTGGCATCCACCGAAGATTTGGCACGATTTCGTGCAGAAGCCGAAGCGGCTGCACAACTCAGCCACGAAGGGATCGTGCCCGTCTATGAAGTGGGACAGCACGACGGGCACTCGTTTTTCAGCATGCAGCTCATCGAGGGCGACACGCTGTCGCAGCGATTGGCCGCCGGTCCGCTACCGCCGCGTGCGGCGGCCGCGATTCTGCTGCGGGTAAGCCGAGCAATTCACGCCGCGCACGACGCGGGTGTCCTACACCGCGACGTCAAGCCATCGAATATTCTGATCGACAAAGACGGGCGGCCGCACGTCACCGATTTCGGCTTGGCCAAACGTGTTGAGGGACAGGAAAGCCTGACCCGGACCGGTGCAGTCCTGGGCACGCCCAGTTATCTCGCCCCCGAACAAGCGATCGGTGCCCGCGGCGTGTTGGGACCGGCGACCGATGTTTACGGCCTGGGCGCGGTCCTTTACCAAATGCTGACCGGGCGCCCGCCTTTTCAAGCCGCCACGCCCTTGGAAACCGTAATGCTGGTCGTCGAGCAGGAGGTCGTGCCGCCGCGGCTACTTAATCCCCGCGCCGACCGCGAGCTGGAATTGATCGCACTGCAGTGTTTGCAAAAGCCGCCGGAATTGCGTTACGCCTCGGCCGCCTCGCTGGCCGACGACTTGCAGGCCTACTTAGAAGGCAATCCGATTTCGGCGCGGAGCGGCCGTTTCAGTGCCATCATGGGCCGCTGGTTCCGCGAAACGCATCACGTTTCGGTTTTGGAAAACTGGGGGCTGCTCTGGATGTGGCACGCGGCCGTGCTGTTGGTCCTCTGTTTGCTGACAAATCTGATGCACGCCCGCGGCTTTGTTTCTCCGGTGTCGTATCTGCTGTTATGGGGTGGCGGCCTGGCGATTTGGGCGCCGATCTTCTGGGCGATCCGCCGCCGAACCGGGCCGGTAACCTTTGTCGAGCGCCAAGTTGCCCACGTCTGGGCCGCAAGTGTGATTGCCAGCGTGGGTTTGTTCGCCATCGAGTGGATTTTAGGGCTGCCCGTGTTGGCGCTTTCGCCGGTGCTCGGCCTCATCAACGCCATGGTGTTCACCGTCAAGGCGGGAATCCTGTCCGGAGAATTTTATGTCCACGCCGCGCTGCTATTCGTCACCGCCGCTATCATGGCGGTACTACAGCAATACGGACTGGACATCGGCATCACGGTTTTCGGTGTCGTATCCGCCGGGGTTTTCTTTGTGCCGGGCTGGAAGTATTACCGACGGCGGTTGAAAGCGACCGGGAGTTGATTGCAATTCCCCCCGCTACAGCACGCAGGCCCAATCTCGCGACGCGGGCCCAATCTCGCGACGCGGGCCCAATCTTGCGACGCGGGCCCAATCTCGCAACGCGGGACAGACACCGCTTTGGCTCACCGTCGGGCTTGCCACGTCCAGTGTCGGTCACTCGTCGTGTGAACGCTCATCGGATCGAAACCGAATTCTGTGACGATGTCGCGAACCTCGCACAGCGTCAACGATGCCCGCAGTGAATCGTCAAACAGTTTGCGCTGGTACGCGGTGTCGTTACCCGCGTAATGGCGCACCAATCGTCTTACCGCCGCATCGTCCTCAGGCCGCAACAGATCCCTAAAGAAGAGCAGGCCGCCCGCCGCGGTAGCTCGCACCGATTCGGCCAGCACCGCTGTCGGATCGGGGATATGATGCACGATGCTGTTGGAGATCACAGCTTGAAACGCGCCGTCGTCGTAAGGGAGCCGCTTGGCGTCAATCAATTCCGGCGAAATGTGATCGGTCAGATCCGCGGTGAGCACATTCGCGCGGGCCAATTCGATCATGGACGGCGATAGATCTGCCGCCAAGACGGAGCAATCGGCAACACGCCGGCAGAGTTCAATCGGAATCTGCGCGGTGCCCGCGCCGACGTCCAAAATCCGCCCGGTTAGGCCGCCGGCACCGGCAAATGCAAGCAGGTCATCGACAAAAACCCGATTGACCTCGGAGTGATCCATCGAATCGTACTCGGTCGCATCTTCCGGCGTGTCCATTACCTCGGGTTCGAGAACTCGTTTGAGCATACGAACAATCACTCCCCGCGACCAAAC
>JAYZEI010000212.1:0-19310 GCA_036337375.1 Planctomycetota bacterium
CGCTGAGATGGAGGCACTGCACTATGCCGAGGCCTGGGCCTGGGTGAGATTTCTCCTGCACTCGAATGCCGAACGTCGCGGTGCGTTGAAAAAATACTTGCGCGATACGCACGAATATCTCAATGCGGGCGGGTTGTCCGGGCGTCTGCTGGCTGACGAGCCCGATGTGGAAGAGAGCATGCGCGACTACGTCAACCGAATTCGGCGAAATGCCGACGATTCACTTCCTTAAAACCGTGCCCGTGTCAATCTGGTGAAAGCCAAGTTGTGCGAACAGTTTAATGGCCGCGGTGTCTCCCTGCATGGCCTGGCCCTCGATTCCCGTTGCGCCCTGCGAGGCGAGATGCTTCATGGCCTCGGCCACCAGGAACTGGGCAAGTTGATCGCGGGTTTCCTCAACCAAAACAACCGGTCCGGACATGCCCAGGGTGCAGTACCCCCAGGCGGTCGACAGCGATTCCATGTTCCAGAATGCCACCTTGGCCGAGATCGTGTTGTCACCCGGCGATTCCAGGCGGTACTCGATAAGTTCGAGGTTGCCACGGGTGCAGCCGTGCCACCAATTGTCCGCCGGCGTGTCAAGGTTGCGATGAATTGACGACGTTCGCCGCAACGAGACGGATGCGCGGTCAACCGGCGGTCGAAAGCCGGCCAGTTGCCGCTGAAAGATTTTGACCTGATCGATTTCAGCGTAACCTGCGGCGCGAAAGATCCTCTGTCTCCATTCATCGGACTGAAGTACGCCGCACAGATCGCCACCGCCATACAAGCCGAGATAAAAAGGGCTGAACTCACCGACACCAATCGCAAAAATCTCCTCGGCCGTGGCACTGAGATAGTCTTCGCCGCGGCCCAGCAATTCGGCTCCGATTTCATCGTCGTCGTCGTGTTCGACGGTCATCAGCATCGCGATGACTCCATGCCGCCGGTCCAGATCGTCAAACGTGTCGTTGGGGCCGAAGGCGGCGTGCACGAAGCCGACCGGTCGGTTGTCGTCCAATGCAATGATCAGGCCTTTGCGGTCGAAGTACGGTTTCGAGAGCACAAAGGCGTCGAGCAGTAAAGTCGACGTGCGATCCGGAAGTCCGCGCGTCGCCGGTGAGTGGCGCCAGATTTCGGCGAGCGCCGGTGGATCGGTATTGCGGTATGGCCGAAAGGTGATCAACGCGGTGTGTCCTGTGAAGGCGGCATCTGAATCCAGACTGCGCCATCTCGGACACGGACGGGATATTGTGGCTGAACGACGGACGAACTGAGTTGACTGCGGCCGTTGCGGACGTCGAATTGCCATCCATGCCAGGGGCAGGTGGCAATGCAGCCGTCCAGTTCCCCTTTGCCCAGCGGACCGCCCTGGTGCGGGCACACACCGTCTAGGGCGTATAGCGTGCCGTCCACGTTAAACAGCGCGATCATTGCCTCGCCCGCGACCAATTCTAGCGATGTCCCGGGAGGGCATGCCGACAGCTCGCAAATGATCTTCCAGTCAGCCATTATTTGCCTTCAGGCCGCACGCTTATTTTTGGTTTTGCGACGGCGCCATTTGTCGGGGTGTTTCCAGCGCCGATGAAGCCACCAATACTGTTCGGGCGCACGGCGGACCGCCGTTTCCAGTTGCTCGGTATACCACACGGTCAGCTGCCGGACGTCGCGGCAAGTGTCCGCTCCGCTGGCGGGATCAACGCTGGCCTCGCACCCCACTTCGAAAGTCAGCGGTTTCTTGAGCCTTTGTGTATAGGTGACGACCATCGGGGCTTTGTAGCTTAGCGAGTACAGCGCCATGGCCTTGTGCGTCGATGCGGGTCTGCCGAAAAAGTCGACCCAGATGCCTTTGCGGCCCGCTGCCTGATCGCCTAGCACGACCAGTGCCGCGCCGTCGTTCATCGATTGCTCGGCTATTTTCGCGCTGCCTTTTTTGGGCAAGATAGACTGGCCGTTGGCCGAGCGAAATGAATTAATAAAACGGTCCAGATACGGATTATCCCAAGGGCGTGCGATCGTGAATGTTGGAATGCCAAACTTGCCCAATACCTGACCGCCGACTTCAAAGTTACCGAAATGGCCGGACAGCAGCACGGTTGGACGATCGCTCAGCAAGTGCTGCATGAGTTCCCGCTTGGCGCGAAAGCGGATGTAATTCCGCCAGTTTGTCAGGTGTATTTTCCGCTCGGCGTGGGCGATCTCGATGATCATCAGAAACAAGTGTTCCCAGTGGCGCCGCACCAGGCGGTTGACTGCGTCGGCACGCAGTTGGGGAAACGCGTGCCGCAGGTTTTCGTCCAATACGTCGTGGCGAATCCGCAAGACGTCGACCGCCAGCCAGACCAGTGGCCGGGAGATCCGCTGAGCGGTCTCGATGGAGATGGCTTGGATAGCCGCGAACAGCAGTCGGCAGACGAGAAAGACGAAGTAATCTGCAAGTTGCTTCATGATCACCGAATGCTGCGACCGAGCGTGGACTACCCAGCAAGCGGGGCATTGTCGCAGGAAGCCCTGGCAACGCAAAGGCCGATTACCCGCCGGTCACCGTTCGGCCGGGCACGACCGGCGAAGCTGCTTGCCGCGACCGCGGCAAAACTATTCCCGGCGGGCCTTGAGCACCGGATCTTTCTTGAGTGGTAGGTGGACTGTGCGGCCTGTTTCAGCAGCCTTGTAGATGCCGAGAATAATTTCGACGCTCCGCCGCCCCTCGCGGCCATCGATTGCAGGCGCCGCGCCGGTTTTGATGGCCTTGACGACGTCGCGGAATTGCAAGGTGTGGCCGTGGTGGCCGATCGCGGCAGGGTCGCTCGCGCCGCCGCCGCTGCTTTGCGATTGTGCCATGCGGCGTTTAATCGCAACGTCACGAGGATTCTTTTTAGAAAAATCCCACGCCTTGATGTCTTCTTCTTCCATGATCGCCGTACCCTCCGAACCGTGGATTTCGATTCGTTTCAGATAACCGGGATAGGCGGCTGTGCTGGCTTCGATGACTCCGATCGCTCCGTTGGCGAACCGGAGCGTGGCCACGGCAGTATCTTCCACCTTGATCCGCCGGTGAGCGAGCGTCGCGGTCTGGGCGCGGATTTCGACAACGGGTCCCATTAGCCAGGTCAGTAAATCGACGCTGTGGATCGCCTGATTCATCAAGGCTCCGCCGCCGTCCAATTCCCAAGTTCCCCGCCAGGCGCCGCTATCGTAATAGGCCTGACTGCGAAACCATTTGACGTAGGCGTCTCCCATCGTCAAGCGCCCGAACCGTTTGGCTTCGATGGCCCGCCGCATTTCGGCGCTCGACTGGTGGAATCGGGACGGGAAGATTGTCGAAAGGACGACGCGGTTGTTTTTGCAGGTGTCGATAAGCCGGTCACAGCGCCGCAGCGTGATCTCCAAGGGCTTCTCAACGATCACATGCTTGCCGGCGCGGGCCGCGGCCAGTCCGGGTTCCAGATGCGCGCCGCTGGGCGTGCAGATTGTCACCACATCGACATCGGGAGCAGCCAGCATCCTCTTCAGATTGTCGTAAGGTCGGCAGCCGACTTCAGCCGCCAGCCGTTCGGCAGCCGTACCGAACGTGTCAAAACAGGCGACCAGCTTCGCCCCCCGCACGTCCGCGATGGCCTTCGCGTGGAATCGCGCGATCATACCGCAGCCGACAATTCCAAATCCCAGCGCCATGTGATTGCTCCTGTTTCCAAGTCGCCCAATCTCACGTCGAGCGGGCCAGCGAGCTGCGATTATAATGCTGCCCCAGTGCGGAAACAGGGGGCCAAAAATTGCGCTAGGGTGTCACGGCTTTGCTGGCGGTGACGTACCACAGGGTGGCCATGCTCAAGCCGTTCAGGCCCATGTGGACGATGAGCGAAGGCAGCAGCCGATGGGTGCGCTGGTAAAGGTAGCCAAGTACGAGCGACAGAAAAAACAGTGACACGGGAGCTACGCCGTGCCCCCAGTGAAAAAAAGAAAAGAACAGGGAACTTACGATGATGGGCGCGATCATCGGCGGCTCGGGAATGCTCTCGTCCGGTTTGCCGTCTGTAGCTGTCGCAGGAGCCTGTTCATCGGCAGGCACTGCTGCCAAGGAAGCTTTCTGTTCCGGGGTCTTGGCTGAATCTGGCTCGGAAGTTGCGGCGAAATCCTGGTGCTCTCGCTGGGCTTCAATCGGCCTCGTGGCCCGCGCGAGTTTTTCGAGCCATCCCTGGAGGACGCCCCGGAATATGAACTCTTCGACTACCGGGGCGACGAGCACGGCGGAAAATGCATGCCCGATCAGTAGCTGGGGTGATGGGTTTAATTGTGAATCTCTCGCGATGGGGTGGGCTGCCGGATCCTCGCCGGTCACCAAACGGTAGGCGGCCATCAATAACAAGTTGATCGTGAGTACTACCGGGACGATTGCTAGAAACGCGAGGATGCCCGTCATTACATCCCTGCCGATGTTGCTGCTGGACCATCCCATGTCGCGCAGCGAGGCTTTTAAATCGATCTTTAGATAGGTCCCGATCAAGATGGCGGAACCGACAGAGGCAAAGGAAAATGCCGCGACCCCCAGAATCTTGACTTCCAAATTGTCCGTGGGTAGCGGTTCGTCCGCCGCAATCGAATATTTCCATCGAATCGCGAGCTCGCCCGCCAGTTGCAGCATCAGCCAGACTACAAAGGCGACGGACACATGCGTTCCCCGCCAAGGGATGTCGCGTCGAGGCTCGGCTTCAATGAGTGGCAGGCCGAGTATCCATTGGCGGTATACGACGAACCCCCAGACGGACAGGCTCAGCGCGCCGAAAATGGCGTAGGTTACAAGTACGGTTTGATTCATGTGACGGTGATAGAAGGCTGCAGAGCTATTGGCGGAGTAGTCGGACCGCGGCAAAAATGTAGATAATGCCGGAATAGACCGTGATCAGCACCGTTCCCCAGGCGAGCATCAGCACCGTCCGGTCGAGCCATGCTGGAGCCGGTTGATCCGTATAGCTGAGCAGCCACAGGCTCCCCACGACGGTCGCACATTGGACGACCATCTTCAGTTTGCCGGGCATGTTCGCAGAAAAATCTTTGCCCTGCTGCTCGAGGAAACCCCGCAGCGCCGTCACCAGCAACTCGCGGCCGACGACGACCACCGCCATCCAGGCCGAGATCTGCGATTGGGGATGGCTTGCTACCAGGAAAATAAAAGAACCGCAAATGATGAATTTGTCCGCAAACGGATCGGAGATTCGTCCGAGTACCGTGACCTGGCCGTATTTTCTGGCCCAATAGCCGTCAATCCAATCCGTACCCGCCGCCACGAGGAACAGAACCAGTGCGGTGGTGAATAAGCTCGACTGCAGCGGCGGATCGGATCCCAGGCTTTGTGCCATTCCAATCACGATGAATAGAACGACGGACAGCACCAGCCTCGCTGCGGTGAGCTGGTTCGGAACGTTGAGGATGGTCCGCGAATTGGACGAAACGTCTGAATTGCTCATTGCGGCTCACCTGTGGCCACGGCTACAAGGTCGTAGTTGTTGTAGGTAACGATTTCACAAGGCACAATGTCGCCCGGTTGCAGTCCTTCCGCCGTGACATAAACCAGGCCGTCGATGTCGGGCGCGTCGGCAAAACTGCGACCGATCCACACGTGTGGCTCGTCCGGATGGGGGATGTCGATGATGACGTCCAGCACTCTGCCCACCTGCGATTCGTTCCACTGGAATGCAATGGGCTGCTGGACTTCCATGAGGCGGTTGCGGCGATCGGCCTTTACGTCCTCCGTCAAATGGTCGGTGAGTTTGGCCGCCGGCGTATCCGGTTCGAACGAATACGCAAATACGCCGAGCCTTTCGAACCGCTGCCGCTGCACAAAGTCAACCAAGTGCTCGAAGTGCCTTTCGGTCTCGCCCGGAAAACCGGTGATCAGTGTCGTCCGCATAACAAGTCTGTCGATCCGTTCCCGCAGCTTGCCCAGCAGTTCTTCCGTTTCGGCCAGATTGACGCGCCGCTGCATCCGCCGCAGCATTACGTCGTCGGCGTGCTGCAGGGGCATGTCGAGATAAGGCAGTATGTTCTTGGACGACGCGATCAGGTCGATCAGGTCGTCGTTAAAGTGCATGGGGTACAGATAAAGGAGTCGGATCCATTCCAGGCCGGCAACCTGCTGTAGTTGTTCGAGCAGTTGCGTTAATCGAGGCTGCCCGTAAATGTCCATGCCGTAGTAGGTCGTGTCCTGGGCCACGATATTCAATTCGCGTACTCCGTCGCTGGCGAGTTCCTCGGCCTCGCGGAGGACTTCCTCGATCGGCTTGGTCACATGTTTGCCGCGCATTTTTGGGATCGCGCACAATGTGCAAAGGCGATCGCAGCCTTCGGAGATTTTCAAATAGGCGAAGTGTCGAGGCGTAATCCGCAGTCGGTTCTTGTCGTCGAGCGGGTGAGAAGGCGCGGGCCGAAAGACCGTCCGCTGTTCGACCAGTCCCCCGATTAAACGGTCGGCGACTTTGGTGACTTCTTCGCGACCAAAAACTCCGACGATGTGATCGATTTCCGGACGCTGCTTGAGTAGCTGCTCCTGCTGCCGTTCGGCTAGGCAGCCGGACACAATCAAGCCTTTTAAGCGCCCTTGCCGCTTCAGGTCAATCATTTCGTCGATGGCACCAAACGACTCCTGCCGCGCCGTTTCAATGAATCCACAAGTGTTTACTACGGCAAAATCAGCGCCGGCCGGATCTTCGACCAACCGGTAGCCGTCAAGCTGCAGCAGGCCCAGCATCCGCTCGCTATCGACGAGGTTTTTGGGACAACCGAGGCTGACGAAGGCGTAGGTTCCCTTAGGCTCGGTTGGTGTCGTCGTTACGATCGGCAATTCCACTTGGTCGGCACGTCCGGTTGCGGAAAAATGAAAACACCATGATAGCTCATGGCTGCTAGCGTGACGAGTCCGTCGCGGTTGTTGCATCAGGCCACGCAACGCGCGGAGGGACCGGCCGTTTCTACAATCAATTGGTTAAGTTGAATAAATAAGTCGCTCAGCAAAAATGGAACGGAGGTGACTGCCGCAACACCATTACGCATTAGAGTTTCGACTTCGTCCAATCGCGGGAAGTCGATCAATGCCAGAATGGGCACCCCTGGAAGTCGTGCAGAGACGGTGGATAATTCGGCCAAAGACTCTCCGGTGCCGTCCCAGATAACAGCTTGTGCAGCGACGATGTGGAATGGTCGCCGAGGGTCGGCCCAAACCGGCAAGTGGCCTTCTTTGGCGCATGCGTCACACAGCATGTCCGCCATGTCGTTCGACCGGCTGTAGATCGCGATCAGTTGGGGGGGGGTGTGCGGGCGTGTTTCAAGCCCGCTCATGATCCGTTCGTCCTCGGTGCAAGTGGTGGGAAGTCCCCACAGAGGTAGTCGGTCGGCGGCAAGCCGATCAAATTGACCCAGCCACCGCGGCAGCCAGGCATGCCAATACGTGCGGAGCATTCCCGGCCAAGGGTGTCCCGTCCGCGTCTCGCCTTCGCACCAACTTCCTTGTACGCCCAAGATTGGGGCGAGCGGCGCGGCGCGGCGCAGCCGTTCGAATGCCGGCAGGGGGATCTCTCCCGGCCGCTGTTGCGCGACGGCAATGACATCCGGCGGATGTGCGGTATCATCCGCTGCTCTGATTGCCGCTTGTATATCCGCACAGTCTGTAATGTCCCCGTAAGCCGATAGCGCAGCACGAATCGCCGCGAACTCGCGGCGGGCAAAGTCGCCAATCAGCAGTATTTGGAGCTTTTTCATGTTACGGCTGTAAATTCGCTTCACAATGGATCAACAATCGGTATGCTTCCTCCGCGTCGTCCGCTGCTCGGATACCCGGCAAGAGGCCCGCGTCGTTCACGAGTCGTGCCAGCCGAGCTAGCGACTGCAGGTGCCCGGTATCGGAATCGGAGCAGAGCAGGAAGAACACATCCGTTAACCCGCCGTGTTCGCCACCAAATGGAATACCTTGTGTGGTCCGTCCCAGTACCACAAATGGTTGCGCGATGATTTGCGGCATTGGCCTGCGGGGGTGCAGCATGGCGACACCTCCGGTCAGGGCGGTGCTGTGCATGTCCTCTCGAGCGCGAACGGCTTCGGCCATTTTGTCCGGATCCCACAGCAGGCCGGTGCCGGCCGCCAGCTCGACGATGTGATCGATCACCGAGCTCCGGGTTCGTGCATTCAACGGAATGGCGACGTGTTCGACCGACATCAGGGACTCGACGGTGTAAGGCGACGGTGATCCTTCCTGTAAAACATCTTCCATTTCGGCCAGCTCGCCATCGTGTTCGATGGCCCCGATTCGCGCCTCCAGCCAGTGGTGGATTTCGGCGCGGGAAAATCGCCACGCGCCGCTGACTTTTCGGCCGGGCAATTTGCCACGATCGGCCATCCGCGCGACTTGTTGTGGCAGTAGGTGCAGGTAGGCCGCCAGGCTCGAAATGTCAAAATCAGCTTCGCTCATTGCGGGCATCTTTTCCCAAACGGTGACGCTTGTCCATATCGACTTGACACGACGATGCCTTTTGAAACACGATAGGCGTCCAACGTAAAACCCCGCGTACGGGCAAGGATGCCACGGACGACCCACAACTCGGCGGTGCCAGCAGTGCTTGCTGGCACTGACTGCACAGGCAAGGAGGCCTGCTCTCATGGACGCTCCCGCGCTCAAGGTCTATAGGAATCATTTGGCTGACGTGCTGCCCCATGGTCAGTTCGTTGGCGGCGACGACATTCACTTCACTTCCTGTTCTGCCGATTCCCGCGTTTGCCGAAGCGGAGACGTTTTTGTCGCCATGGTCGGTACGGGGAGCGACGGACATCATTTTGTTGCGGAGGCGGTTCGCAACGGCGCGAAGGCTGTCGTCGCCGAACGCCTGGTGCCGACGCACGGGACGCCGGTTTGCATCGTACCCGACGCCCGGGTTGCTTACGGCCAGATTTGTCAGCATTTGGCGGGCAATCCTAGTCGGCGGATGAAGCTGGTCGGCGTCACGGGGACAAATGGCAAGACTTCCACAAGTTTGTTGATCCAGTCCGTGTTCAAAGTCGCGGGGATCCGCAGTGGTGTGATGGGAACGCTGGGGTACTTCGACGGCGGGCAAACCGGTACGGCGGTACTCACGACGCCGGGCGGGCACGTGCTGGCCGACTATTTGGCGAGAATGTTGGCCAATGGCTGTACGCACGGTGTCGTCGAGGTTTCCAGTCACGCCTTGGCTCAGTCACGAACCGCCGGTATCCAGTTCGACACGGCCTGTGTCACCAATGTCCGCCGCGACCACCTGGACTTTCACGGTTCGTTGGCAAACTACCGCAACGCCAAAGCGAGGTTGTTCCGCCAGGTTCGGTCAAGCGGTGTTGCGGTGGTGAATGTCGATGATCCCGTCTGCCGCCAGTTTTTGGAGGAGATTGAAGTGCCGGCTTTGTCAATCGGCATGCGCCAGCCTGCCGAGGTAACCGCCCGTCTCCTCGAGCGCATTCCGAGCGAGCAAACGTTTTTGTTGCAGTGCGGCAGCGACGCGATTCCTGTGCGTACCCGGATCGTGGGCGATCATCATATTTACAACTGCCTGAGCGCAACGGCCGTTGGCCTGTCGTATGAAATTGACCTGCCGACGATTGTCCGCGGATTGGAGGCGGTCGACTGCATTCCCGGTCGTATGCAGCGAATCGAATGCGGTCAGCCGTTTCGTGTCTTTGTCGATTATGCGCACACGGCGGACGGGCTGCGGGCCTCGCTGATGGCATTGCGCGAGATGACCGCTGGCCGGCTGATTTGCGTGTTTGGCGCCGGCGGCCATCGCGATCGCAATAAGCGGCCATTGATGGGGCGGCAAGTAACCACCTTTGCCGATATGGCGGTCGTCACGAATGACAATCCACGCGGCGAGGATTCCGGGCGGATCATCGCAGATATTCTCGAAGGAATGGACGAAACAATCGAAGTTTGCGTCCAACCCGATCGCGCCGCCGCCATCGACGCGGCGCTGTCCACCGCGGCGGAGGGTGACTGCGTATTGATCGCTGGAAAAGGTCATGAGACTTACCAGATTGTCGGCAGTCGCCGTATCTGGTTTGACGACGTCGAGATCGCAAAGAGCCGACTGCAGGAGATGTTTCCTCCGGCCGTTCCCTTTGTGCCGCGGAGAGCCGCCTGATGAGCTGGTGCGTTGAAGAGATGCAGCAGGCGGTGGGCGGTGTGCCTCGATGGGCGAGTATGCCGCCTCGCGACGGCGAGCAAACTCTTGTAGACCGCATCGTTATCGACAGTCGCCAGGTGACCGCCGGCGATGCGTTTTGGGCGTTGCCGGGGGATGTGCATCACGGGGCGGAATTTGCCCAGGAAGCTTTTATGCGGGGTGCGGTGGGTGTCGTCACCGATCGTTCGGTCGAACCCTGGCCGGGCGGCTTTGTTCTCGAAGTGCCCGATTCTCGACTCGGGCTTTGGGATTTCGCGAGTTGGCACCGTCAGCAATTCACGAGCAGTGTGGTCGCCGTGGCGGGCAGTGTCGGCAAAACGACCACGCGCGAGATGATTCACTGTGCGCTGCGGGGGGTATTGACGGGGACCCGTAGCGAGAGGAATTACAATAACCACATCGGTGTTCCTCTCAGTCTGTTGAAAGCCGCTCCGCGTGACGATTACGCGGTGCTGGAAATTGCCGCCAATGCAGTCGGCCAGATTGGCGCATTGTCTCAGCTTTGCCAACCGCAAATCGGCGTGATTACGAGTATTGGCGATGCCCATTTGGGAGGATTCGGGGGTATCGAAAATATTATCGCCGCGAAAACAGAATTACTCGCCGCGATCCCGTCGGGTGGCTGTGCGGTTTTGCCGGGTGACGATCCTCGTATACGGGAGATCGCCGCCGGACTGGATTTGGACGTTTCTTGGTTTGGCCGCGTGGCCGAATGCGATGTTGCCGCGACCCATGTGCAATATTGTGACGGTTGTTTGCGATTCCGCGCTTGTGGTCAGCTATTTTGCGTTCCCGTCTGGGGAAGGCATTTTCTGGATGCGGCGCTGGCGGCGATTGCGGTGGCGGTGCTATTCGGGCGAGATTTGCCAGCAATCGCTGATGCGTTGGCCGAATTTCAACCCATGGGCATGCGGTGCGAGGTTCTCCACCTTAATGACTTTACCGTGATTAACGACAGCTACAACGCAAGCCCGCTTGCCACAAAAACGGCCTTGGCACTGTTGAGAGAATTTGGTAATTCAGGCCATCGCATCGCGTTGCTCGGAGAGATGACCGAGTTGGGCGCGGCCGCAGGCCAGTTGCATAACGCACTGGGACGGAATGTGGTCACCGTGTGCGGTGCGGATCGGTTGCTTGCTTGTGGGAAGTATGCGGATGCCGTTGTTCGAGGCGCCCGCAGTTGCGGCATGCCGGCGGCACATGCGGCTGGTTTTGCCAACCCCGAGGATTCGATCGAATTTGTCAAAGCACTTGTCAAACCGGGAGATGTCCTGTTGGTCAAGGGTTCGCGAACGGTACAGATGGAAGACATCGTTGCCGTGCTGGCGGACGGCGAACAGTCGCTTGTCGCATAGGTGGCCGATGGCAGCAGGATGTCGGATTCGATTCAAATATATAGCGAGAGTTTCATCGTTAGCGTTTGGGTTGCGGGGCTTGAACGCTGCCCTCCCTCCTGGGTTGGAGCACGATTACTGCTGGGAATTGCGGTTACTGGGTCAACCGTTCCAGCGGTTGCTTCACGATGGAACTCATGACTGAGCGCCGGGGTGGCGGACACGCCGCCCCGGTTGCTCAGGGAACAAGGAACGTAGCCACGGGCCGGAAATCGGCTGGTGGCTACGTCCATTTTACGGGAAGTATCTCGCTGGCATGCTCGTCTGGCTTTCGCATTTTGCTACGTATCATGATGGCCTGGCAGTCGTTGACGCGGCGCTGACAAAAATTACTTTTCGCGCGTCGCTGGCGGCGGTTGGCAGCTTCTTGATCGCCTTGCTGCTCGGGCCTGGACTGATCCGGTGGCTGCAGGCGCGTTATCGAGAACCGAATTTATCCGCTTCCAAGCAAGTTGAGGAAATGCATCGCCACAAGCACGCGACGCCGACAATGGGAGGCTTGTTTATTATGCTCGCCGTGCTGGGATCGGCCGTCGTGTTTTGCGACCTGCGGAATCCTCATGTGCAAGCGGGAATTCTGCTGCTATTTATGTACGCGGTGCTAGGTGTGTGGGATGACCGGCAAAAGATGCGCCAGGGCTGCGGTCTGAGCGTGAGAAAAAAGTTCGCGTTGCAGATGTGCGGTGCGCTGCTGGTTGCTGCACTCGTCTATCGTGCGCACTGCGAGCAAGGGTGTGAATTGGCAGTTGTCATTCCGATGTCCGGTTACAGCATCGACCTCGGATTGTGGTTCATTCCGTTTGCCGCCCTGGTTATCGTCGGCGCTTCGAACGCTGTTAATCTTACCGACGGACTAGATGGTCTTGCCGGTGGCTGTTTCCTGTTTGCGGTCGCGGGCATGGGAACAGTTGCCTACGTTGCCGGCCATGCAGGGCTGGCGGATTATTTGGGCATAGAACGGATTTCCGCGTCTGGTGAAATGGCGGTCATTGCCGGCGCCGCTCTCGGAGCGGTGCTAGGATTCCTGTGGTTCAATTGCCATCCCGCGCAGGTGTTTATGGGGGATACCGGCTCGCTACCGCTTGGCGGCCTGCTGGGGTTGCTGGCAATCGTCTCACGGCACGAGTTTCTACTGCTGGTGATTGGTGGTGTGTTTGTCGTGGAAACGCTGAGCGTTATTTTGCAGGTCTTGTACTTTAAATGGCGGCAGCGGCGGATTTTCAGGTGCGCGCCATTGCACCACCATTTTCAGCTTTCGGGCTGGTCGGAGAGCAAGATCGTAGTGCGGTTCTGGATTGTATCGGCGCTGTGTGCGATTTTCGGGCTGGCCTGTTTGAGGGCAAACGACAGCGGTCGCGTTGATGGCTCACTGCCGGCAACGGTCGCGCGAGAGGCGGCAGACCGATGACGCAGCAGATGGCCGATAGGTTCCATGTCGTATTTTCTGGCGGCCTTACCGGAGGGCATCTTTTTCCCGGAATCGCCGTGGCCGAACGCCTGCGTCGAATCATTCCCAATGGCCGCATCACATTTTCCGGATCCGGTTGTCCGTTCGATCACGGGGAGGTTGCGCGGTCAGGGTTCGCGTACTTTTCGTTGCCAGCGGCCCCGGCACCGCGATCGCCCAGGCGTTTGTGGCCATTTCTGACAAAGAATTTCCAAGGACTGCGGCGCGCGGCGGAATTCATCGGACGAGAGCAGGTCTCCCTGGTCGTCGGCCTCGGCGGATACAGTTCCGTTCCCATGGCCTGGGCGGCCGCACGGGCCGGGAAATCGCTGGTGTTGCTCGAGCAAAACGTTGTTCCGGGTCGGGCCACCCGCTGGCTGGCCTCCTCGGCCAGCTTGTTGTGCCTGTCCTGGAAAACTGCGGAAGGGCAATTCTACAGGGCCGCGAATGCGGAGTTGACCGGTAATCCAGTCCGGACAGAGTTCACCTTCCCGCGTCACTCTGCTTCCCGCTCGAAGCGACGCCTTGTGGTTCTCGGCGGCAGTCAAGGAGCGAGACAACTCAATGACGCGGTGCCTGCTGCATTGGCAGCCTGTCGTGATGCTCTGGTTGGATGGGAAATTGTCCACCAATCCGGCCGGCACGACTGGGCTACTACCACGCGGTTGTACGAACGGGCAAGCTTGCCAGCGTGCGTGGTACCTTTCATCCTGAATCCGGCAGCCGTGCTAAGAAAGTCCGATCTGGCGATCGGGCGATCGGGCGGCACGACGTTGGCCGAACTCGCCGCGGTGGGCGTGCCGGGAGTTCTCGTTCCGCTGCCGAATTCTGCAGGGGGACATCAGCGTCAAAATGCACTTCATCTCGCGGAGGCCGGCGCGGCGGTTTGTATTAATTCTGCGAGCAGCCCCGCGGAACTTGTCGCTTCCGTGGCGTCGTCGGTTAAATCGCTCGTGTCTAAGGATGAATATCGCACCGGGATGGCCACGGCCATGTCGAGTCTTTCACATCCCTTTGCAACGTCAACCGTGGTCGAACGGATCCTGGAATTATTGAATCGGAATGTCAGCGCTGCCGCCTGACGCCTACGAATCTTCCAAATGGGGGCGTGGAGGCAGCGGTCGAGGCCACTGGCGGGGAATCATGAATGTGCCGCGTTAGGTCAGTGATGATTGAAGGCGGTCGACAGCTGCGACGTAGGCGGTGCCGTTCGCAGAGATGGTGAAATGGCGTGCCGTTTCGGCGGTTACCGAAATTATGATTTTCAGCATCTCCCGCGGCATGCAGCGTTCGACGCGATCGGCCCATTCGACGAAAGTTAGCCCCTGCCCTTCGAAGTATTCTTCCGGGCCCAGTTCCAGAAATTCGTCGTCGTCCTTCAAGCGGTAGGCGTCGAAGTGATAAATTGGCCGCAGTCCTTGATACTCGTTAACGACGACAAACGTGGGGCTGACGACGTCTCGAATATCGATTCCGCTGGCCTCGGCGACTGCCTGTACGAGTCGCGTCTTGCCCGCGCCGAGCGTCCCGATTAGCGCGATGACAGCGCCGTTGGGCAGTGCGGCCGCCAAAGCCGCACCGAGCCGTCTGGTGCCGTCCTCGTCTTTCGCAAGAAAGGTACACTGAGCCATCATCGTTGCGAACCGTGTTCGTAGCCGGTCGGTTTCAGCGGAAGCAGGCGATCGCCATCAGATTGCCACAATCCTCGCCGTTCGGTAAATGTGCCGATGTCGTGCAGTGGAATCTCCAGCGGTTGCTCTGCGAGCAGTCGCTCGGCTTCTTTCGGCGGTACCGCCAGAATGAGTTCGAAATCTTCGCCATCGCCGAGCGCGTGATCGATCGCGGTCTGTCCCGGTGTCTCGGTGGCGAGTCGGCGGGCATCTTCCGCGATCGGGATGCTGGCTGGAACGACCGTCGCACCGCAGTCACTGGCTTCCGCGAGGCGGCCGACGTCGAGCGCCAATCCGTCACTGCAGTCCATGCCGGCGTGAAGTTGATATTCCTCCGCGAGCCGCATTGCTTCGGTGACACGGGGTTTGAAATCGAAGTGATGCCCCAGCGAACTGCCGCCAAAGCTGCCGGTGACGATCAGGCGGTCCCCGGGAATGGCGCCGTCACGCAAGAGCGGCTTTCGTTTGTCGGTTGCACCGATCAATGTGACGTTGATGACAAGGGGACCGCGCCAAACGTTCGTGTCACCACCGGCGATGGCCACATCGTATTGCTGTGCAAGTGAAAGAATGCCGTCATAAAGCTGTTCTGCCAGCTCAGCGGGGAAGCGCTCCCCCGGCGGGTGCGGGGCCGCGGTGACGCCTTGGCTGTCTTGTTGCGGAATCGCGACCGAAACAAACGCGGCCAGCGGGCGCGCCGCCATGGCGGCCAGGTCGCTGAGATTGACGGCAAGTGCCTTACGTCCTATGCGGCGCGGTTCGTCGCACTCGGCTCGGAAGTGGACTCCATCGGCGATGAGATCGCAGGTGACAACTTGGCTGCCGGTTTCTCCCAGTTGTAGTACAGCGGCATCGTCTCCGGGCCCCACCCCGAGCCATGGATGGGACGAAAGCCGAGTGTTGAGCCAGCGCAGAAAGTCGAGTTCCATGAAGCGGCGCGCGTCGCATACAGCGGAAGTTGAAACATGTGTGTGCTTTTTCGGACGACGCCCAAAGGGCTGCTTGCGAGTCTATGCTCGAGGAGACATTCCGTCAAACCTCGCCCTTATTTTCGAGATAACTGGTCTCTGATCTGTGATGAAACTCGCAAATAGCCGTAGAGAGTCTGTTTGCCGCGAAGAATATAAAATTTGAGTGGTTCCGAGCTCTTGAAGTCGTAATGATCTAGCACGTAGTCGATGTTGTCGCGGGAAACAGTCTCCCAGACATGCATGCCGACCAACACATCGCCCGAACGAATGCCTTGTTGGCTCGCCAAGCTATTGCGTCGTACTTCCGTAATGGACAATCCGCCCCGGTAGCGGCTTGATTCACTGCGAAACTGCCCCTCGGGAAGTGGTTTGAGCCTCAGGCCAAACAGTTCCCAGGTACGATCATCGGCGGTAATACGCGTACTGGGAAGTGAAGTCAACACCAGCGTTACTTCCTGGGGCTGATTGCGGCGGGTGACCTGTATTTGAACCTGTCGTCCGCTCTTGCTGCCGAGCAATGCACGCTCAAGATCGAGGCCGCGACGCAAAGGCGTATTTTCGATCCGGTTAAGCACGTCCCCTGCCCTTAGTCCCGCTTTGGCAGCCGGGCTGGACGGCTCCACGGCATCGATTTCGACGCGCCGATGACTGCTATCTCTGCGAGCAATTACGCCATGCCAGTTTCCATCGACTCTTTTAATGCTAATTAATTTTGCCGCCACCTCCATGACCTTGTCCACCGGCAAGGCAAAACCAATACCTTGCGCACCAACACGGACGGCGACGTTGATGCCGATCAAATCGCCATCGATATTCATCAGGGGCCCGCCAGAATTGCCGGGATTGATGCTGGCATCCGTCTGAATTAGATCCCGATAATACTGCACGTCGCTGACCTGGACCGTACGGTGTAGCGCACTGATGATCCCCCGCGTTACGGTGTGGGGGTAGCCGTATGCGTTGCCTACGGCGATCACGGGCTCACCCAGCATTAAATCCCGGGAAGTGCCGATTTGCATCGTGGGCAGCTTTTTGGCGGGTGCGTCGATCTTGATCACCGCCAGGTCAGTTTCCGGGTCGTGCGAGATCAACGTCGCCACAAATTTCGATTCGTCTGCTAGCGTCACGTTGATCCTCGCGACGCCGTCCACAACGTGGTGATTGGTGATAATGTATCCGCGGGAATCCAAGATGACACCGGTACCCATGCCGTTGACCAGGCGGGGTGAATCGATATTTCCGACGGATATACCGGAGAGTTTTTTTTGTCCGCGAATATTCACCACTGCCGGCCGCGCCCGCTCAACGGCCTTGACGATGGCCGTGCGGCGCAGTTCGGAGGCGAAAGATTGGTTTATAAATGCCGCAAATACCAACGCGACGGCAAAAACCGTTAAGGCGGCCAGAACGCCGCAGGGACGTAGCCGTCGGAGCAAGGCCGGTTCGTTGAGGCGAGATCGCGACGCGTTGAGCACGCCTTACTCCTGATGGTAGGATCGACTTTTACACCGCTGCGGGTTGCGGTGAGATGAAGTGTAAATCGGCTTGAAATGGCAGCACACTCCAACCGCAAGGCGGTCGCGCCGCATAGGCTCCCCAACTTTACATGGGAACGCAAAGCAGTGACGATCAGTGCGAGTTGAGAACGGTGGTAATATGTTCCGATTACGCAGTGACGCACGGCAATCGTTAAAATGTCCGGACCGGGGGATTCATCAATTCAAATACCCGTCAAGGCCGCTGTGAGGTCGTCGCGTGCATCCTGTCTCGTTTGAAATCAACAGATTGCTGAGGGACTGTGACATTCGCCGTCAACGACGAAGCGGGCCGGGCGGCCAGCGTCGCAACAAGGTCGAAACAGGCATCGTAATTACCCATTTGCCGACGGGTATCAGGGCGGAGGCAAGCGAACGTCGGAGCCAAGAAGAAAATCGGCGTATGGCGATTTTTCGATTGCGGATTAATCTGGCGCTGCAGTTTCGCACGGCGCGGTGCGGTGATCCGCAGCCCAGCGAGCTTTGGCAGTCCCGTCGGCGGTCCCGCCGCGTGCAGGTCAGCGCGGGACACGATGATTTTCCGGTGCTTTTGGCAGAGGCGCTGGACGTGCTGGTCGACGAGGATATGGATATTCGCCGTGCGACAACTCAACTGGGAGTTTCCGGATCGCAGTTAACCAAATTACTCAAGCTAGAACCCCGCGCGATCCACGTCGTCAACGCCCGGCGAACGGAACTCGGACTGCGGCCCATTCGCTAGCGGCGGCCGATCATAGGTGTTCTCCCGCCCGGCGCGCATCGGTAATTTGCCGCGGGTTATATAAGGGCGGGAATTGTGTAGGATGGACGGTTCGGAATCGGCGCCGTCTAACCGATTGGCGCAAACGTCGTCGAAGAAGTGTTTGCCCCTCGGGTTGTTTAGGAAAGGAGAAGTCAGGTGAGTGTACTTGTCGGAAAAGCGGCGCCGGATTTTACGGCGGCGGCGGTTCAGGGCACTGAAATTATCGAAGAATTCACGTTGTCGTCACTGCGCGGCAAATATGTCGTGCTGTTTTTCTACCCGCTGGATTTTACGTTCGTGTGTCCGACGGAATTGCATGCCTTCCAGGAAAAACTCGAAGAGTTTAAGAGCCGCAATGTCGAAGTGCTCGGCTGCTCGATCGATTCGCACTTTTCTCACGCGGCTTGGCTGCGGACCCCCAAAACGGGAGGGGGAATTGAAGGAGTTACCTATCCGCTCGTCGCCGACCTGACGAAGTCAATTGCACAGCAATACGATGTTTTGATCGAAGGTGGCGGCATTGCCTATCGCGGACTGTTCCTAATCGACAAGGAAGGCGTAGTGCGACACCAGGTCGTTAACGACCTGCCGCTGGGGCGAAACGTAGACGAAGCGCTGCGGATGGTCGACGCACTGCAGTTTTTTGAGGCGAATGGAGAAGTGTGTCCCGCGAATTGGAATTCCGGTGACAAGGCGATGACGCCCGATCAGGGAGGGCTGGAAGCTTACTTCGGTTCGTAATCCGGTTTGTTCGAGAAGTGTGCCGGCGGGTGGTCGCGGTGGTTCAACCCGCGGCTACTGTGTTTTTGAAAACGTCGAGCGGATGGGCCGGGCCCGGGCGTTTGCGTTACGGTGGGCCAAGATCGCGGACCGCCATCTGCAGAGCCTCTTCGAGTGCGATCACATCTTCCATGGTATTGTAGAGGCCGAAGCTGGCGCGTGTGGTGGCGGCGACGCCCAGCCGCGCGTGTAACGGCATCGTGCAGTGATGGCCGTGCCTGGTGAAGACACCGGCGCGATCCAATCGCCAAGCGAGATCTTCCGCCGAGACTCCGTTGATCGTAAAGCTGACGATCGCCCCTTTTTTCGTTGCCGGCGGCCCGTAGATGGTTAGCCCCGGGATTGACTCCAGCCGTTGATGTGCGGATTGCAATAATTGCTGTTCGTGCGCGTGGATGGCATCGAAACCGATGGACTGGACGTAGTCGACTGCCGCGCCCAGCGCAATGGCCTGGACGATCGGAATCGTTCCGGCTTCAAATTTGGCCGGTGGTTCGGCCCAGGTAGAATGCTCGCGCTCGACGCGTTCGATCATGTGGCCCCCGCCGAAAAACGGATCCATCGCCTGTAGCATTTCTCGCCGCGCGTAAAGTATG
>JAYZEI010000213.1:0-6402 GCA_036337375.1 Planctomycetota bacterium
GGCGGTGCTGGCCGACATTAAGGGTCAAGGTATCAGCGAGATTTACTGCCTCGGTGACATTATCGGCTACGGTCCGAGTCCGTGCGAGTGCATCGACGAGGTGATGAACTGTGATATGTGTCTGTTGGGCAACCACGACCAGGGCGCATTGTTCGACCCCGAAGGCTTCAATTCGGGAGCCGAGCGGGCAATTTTCTGGACGCGCGAACAACTTGAGGACCCCAAGGCCAATCGCGACGATTCGGCACGGCGTTGGGATTTTCTTGGCGAATTACCCCGCAACCGACGCGAAGAGGGACGATTGTTCGTACACGGATCGGCGCGTAATCCGCTGAATGAGTATGTTTTTCCCGAAGATATCTACAATCAACGGAAGATGGAGAAGATATTCAGCCTGATTGAGCGAACCTGTTTTCAAGGGCATACCCATGTACCCGGTGTGTTTACAGAGGGCCTAAGGTTCTTCAGCCCTGAAGACACCGATTACGAATATCAGCTGACCGACGAAAAAACCATGGTCAACGTCGGTTCCGTCGGTCAGCCCCGCGATGGCGATCCGAGGGCGTGCTATGTCGTCCTTGAAGATGACCTGTTAAGATTCCGCCGCGTTGAATACGACGTCGACAACACCATTCAAAAAATCTACGACATACCCGACCTGGACAATTTCCTCGGCGACCGTCTGCGAGAAGGTCGGTGAGAATCCGGCGATCGATGACTGTCACTTTCGTAACCCAACGCATCGGCAGAATATTTGCTGCCCGTTTTCCGCGCTGACGCTTCAGGCCACAGTTAACAAAGGGGCCAAACCCTTGGACAACCGGCGATTCATTCTCTTCATCGTCCTCTCGACGGTGATAATGATCGGGTACACGCAGGTTATCAATATTCTGTATCCGCCCGAACAGCGCCAAAATGTGGCCGGCAAGGACGAAGAAGAAAAAGGCGTAAAGCAGAACGATAAAAACAGCGATGAGGAAGAAAAAACAAAACGAGACGCTCCTGAAGCTGATCCCGACGGCCAACAGAATCCCGAGGAACCCAAGGACCCTCCGGCGGTCGTCGCCCAACCCGCACCGGCCGTTCCCCTCCAACGGGTAACGCTCGGTTCGCTCGATCCGACCAGCGACACGAGAATGGCCGTCACGCTCACGAATCGCGGCGCGGCAGTCGAACGGATTGAACTGAATAATCCGCGCTATGTCGATGAGGATGACAAGCGGGGATATCTCGGGCATCTATCGTTGACCGACGGTTGCATCATCCAGGTGGTGACCCCCGGCTCGCCCGCCGCGAATGCTGATTTGCAAGTCGGCGACACGATTACCAGCTTCGACGGTTCGGCGGTCGAAACCGGAGACGATGTATACAAAGCGCTGAATGCTTCCAAGCCCGGCGATTCGGTGCAAATCAAAATCACCCGCGGGAACGGCGACACCACCAAAACGCTGACAGCCACGCTCGCCCGCCGGCCTTTAGAAGTGGTCCGGCCTGAACTGGCCACCGAACCTCTCGAGTCCTACGATCCGCGCACGGCCGACCAACTTTCGTTCCTAATGACATTGGATCAACTCGACGACGAGGAGTTGGATCGCGGTGAATCGGAGCTTGAGGGAGTTTCGCTGCGAGAAGAAAATTGGGAAATCACCAAGCAGACCGGTCACGAAGTCGAATTTACGCGACGCATTTCGCAGCGCCAAATCGCGGTCGTCAAACGATACCGGATCGCGCAGGTTCCTCCGGAAGAGGCGGAGAACGACGATTTCAGGGCTTATCATTTGGAGTTTGATCTCGAGATCATCAACGAGTCGTCTCGCGACAAGAAGGTCGCCTACCGGCTCGACGGACCGACCGGACTCCCGAACGAAAACTGGTGGTTCACCCGAAAGATCGGCCGGACGTGGACCGGCATGCGACTGCGGGACGTCGTGCTGCACACCGAGCGCAACGGTGCGGTGATGTTCGACAGCGGCACGGTGGTGAATGAAGAAGAGGACAACAAGCGGCCCAAGCGAAACTCGCTGGAGTCCTCCGACGGCGACACGAACAGGCTGGCTTATATTGGAGTCGAAACTCAGTATTTTGCCGCGGTATTGATTCCGCAAGGCGAAAAAGACCGGCAGCGGTATGTCGCCTGGGAAGGGCTCAAAACCGGTGCGGTCCCCAACATCGGAAATGGGGACAACGACAAGAAGAGAATCCATTTGACGAACGTAACATCGCGCGTCGTCAGCAAGGACGCGACCATCGAGGCTGACGAACGGCTCAGACACTCGTTCGTCATTTTCGCCGGCCCCAAGCGACCCCCTCTGTTGACCGCCTACGCACCGCCCGCTGAATCAGAATATCCGGACAACGTCACGCTTAACGAACTGTTGTATTACGGCTGGGCAATCTGGGGCTGGTTTGCCAAGCCGCTGTCGGGGCTGCTGCACTTTTTCCATGACGTGCTGCATTTGAATTATGGGCTGGCCATCATCATGCTGACCGTCGTCGTGCGACTGTGCATGTTCCCGCTCAGTAAAAAGCAAGCGCTGAACGCGCAAAAGATGAGCGAATTGCAGCCCGAGATGAAACGCATCTCCGAGAAGTACAAAAAAGATCTCGAGAAGCGCAGCAAGGCGATGCAGGACTTATACCGCAAACACAGTTACAACCCGCTGGCCGGTTGTTTTCCGCTATTTATTCAACTGCCGATTTTCATCGGGCTGTACCGCGCGCTGATGGTCGATATTGAGCTGCGGGGCGCCGTGCTGATCCCCGGCCTGCAGTGGTGCAGCAACCTCGCCGCGCCCGACATGCTGTTCCGCTGGGACAACTTCATGCCCGAATTCATGGCGGCAAAAACGGGGTGGCTCGGCCCATATTTCAATGTGCTGCCGATCATCACCGTCTTTCTGTTCATCGTTCAGCAAAAAATGTTCATGCCGCCACCGACGGATGAACAGCAGGCGATGCAGCAGAAGATGATGAAGTTCATGATGATCTTCTTCGGGTTTCTGTTCTTCACCGTGCCCAGCGGCCTTTGTATTTACTTCATCGTTTCCAGCATGTGGGGCCTCGGCGAGCGCAAGTTTCTTCCCAAGAAAAACCCGCAACCAGGCGACGCGGGCGACCCGAAAGTCAAACCCGCACCGGCAAAGCCGCAGAACAAAAAGCAGCCCTCGCAGTCGGGTAACGGGGCGGCCGCAAAGCGAAAGAAGAATCGCAAAAAGCAAAAGCGGTAACAATATTTGGCGGGCGCAGCCCGCCCTGCAATGGCTTATTATCTGGACGACACGATCGTTGCTCTCGCAACGGCCCCACAAGCCGCGATGCGGGCAATTGTACGGATTGCTGGGCCGGCTGTCATTTCGTGCCTCGACTCCTGTTTTCTGGCGGCAGATGCAATTCCCGAGGGCACTCGACTTGACCGGGTGACGAGACCGAGCGTCGTCGCGGGGCACTTTCGGCTGCCCGACGGCGACCGAAAATTGCCATGCGACATTCATCTTTGGCCGGACCGCCGCAGCTATACCCGTACGCCGCTCGCGGAAGTTCATACGATCGGATCGCCCCCGCTGGTCGACGTCATTTTACGAACGCTTTGCCGGCACGGCGCTCGGTTGGCCGAGCCGGGTGAATTCACGCTACGCGCATTTCTCGGGGGCCGGATCGATCTGACACAGGCCGAAGCGGTGCTCGGCGTGATCGACTCGCGCAGCGACGCGGATTTGAACGTCGCTTTGCGGCAGATGGCGGGTGGACTCAGCAGGCCGCTCAATGAACTCCGCAATCGGCTACTAGATTTGCTGGCGCATCTCGAAGCGGGACTGGATTTCGTGGAAGAAGATATCGCGTTCATCTCAAGCGGCGATTTGTTACAGCAACTTGGTGACGCACAGCGTAAAATCGAACAATTGACCGACCAAATGAAATCCCGAAGTGAGTCAACACTCGCGGCCCGCGCCGTACTGCTGGGTGCCGTAAACGTTGGAAAAAGCAGCCTGTTCAATGCCTTGGCCGAAGATTCCTCGGCAATCGTCTCCGACGTCCCTGGAACGACCCGCGATTACCTTTCGGCGCGGCTCGAGTTGGAGGGTACACCGCTTGAGTTGATCGATACGGCTGGTCTCGAGGATACCCGGCAAGCGACGATTGCCGCCGCCGCACAGTTGGCGACGGCCGAACAGCAACAATCCGCCCAGATACGAGTTTTGTGCCTCGACTCGACCGGCGACATTAACCAACAGCTTGCGGCGTTCAACGAATCGCCGAGGGACGCAACGATTGCTGTTTTGACCAAATGTGATTTACCACACGGTGGGCCGTCGACCGCCGAACTGGAATCGACCTTTGGCTACCGCTTCACTCAAACCAGCAGCAAAACCGGCAAAGGACTGCACCAACTTCGCGAGCAGTTGCGGCGGCTCACGGTCAGCCAAGTTGCGGATGACACAAATATTGTAGCCGTCACTGCGACACGCTGTCGCGAGAGTCTTCGCCGTGCGGCTGCTTATTTACAGGCTGCGATTTCCACCGCTCAATCGGCAGTCGGCGAGGAACTTGTCGCCGCCGAAATCCGTTCTGCGCTCGATGAAATCGGCAAAGTCGTCGGCACGGTCTATACGGACGATATCCTCGACCGCATCTTTAGCCGATTCTGCATCGGAAAATAGGACCGGATTCCTCGCGTTGAACGACGCGGCTGAACGGAATTCCGCTCTACCGCAACGGCAACTCGTAGCAGGCGGCTTCGAGATAGTTGCGGACCAGCAAGTATTTTCCCGACAACGCCGGGTTGTTCCATGTTTTCCCATTCAGTGCTTCGATCCGGGCCACTTCGCGCCGGTGCCGGGGTGTTGCTTCCACCAACACCAGATCGCCTTCTTCAGTCAGCACAAGGATCGTCTCGCCGACCAGCATGATTTGCCCGTGCCCGTAACGGCCGCCTTTCCACATGCGTTTGAATTCTCGCGGGCGGTAACCCTTTTGCTTGAACTGGCGCGCATCGACCTTGTCGATTTGAATGCAATCCAAAATCCCGCCGCTCAGCCCGAAAATAAAGTCGTCCTTGACGACAACGTTGGTCATTTTGGTCTGCATCTTGGTTTTCGATCGCTGCACATCCCATACTTGGAAGTCGCCGTGTCGATTCCTGTCGACTGCAATCAGAGCACAACCGTGCCCGTAGCCTTTGGACAGAAAGATAAATTGACCATCAATAACAACCGGGTTCGAAGTGCTGGCGGTCGCGTCACTGTTGCTGGGCCACGCGTAGCTCCACAAAATCTCACCGTCGCTGGCACGGTGGCCGCGGACCCAACCTTCGTTGACCGTGAGTACGTGCGGCACTTCGTCCAGCACTGCATAAACGGGGGAAGCATACGCGGATCGGTCGTTGCCGGCTTTCCAAATCACTTCACCGGTGAGTTTGTCGTAAGAGACCAACGAATTGCCGCTGGTGCCTCCAGCGCTAACGATCACTTTGTCGTCCACGATCAGCGGCGAACCGCTGCGGCCCCAGACAATGTAATCTGCGTCGTGCTCATCAATGATGTTCGTGGACCAGATCACATTACCCGTCTGTCCGTCCAAACAATTCAGCATGCCAAACGCACCCTGCGAGTAAACTCTTCCTTCGTCTATCGTCGGAGTCGCGCACGGGCCCACACCACCTAACGAATCGCGGTGGCGGCCTTTGTCCGAATGCCTCCAGAGCATATCGCCGCTGAGCAAATCGTAACAAACAACGTATTCAAACTCGCCACGCTGTTCCTGCGTTACCGCGTAGTCACCCACAATCGAGAATGCGGACCAGCCCGCGCCAATTTTCCTCCGCCAAACCTCCCGCGGTGGCCATCGATTCCAATCCGTTTCCAGTTCGATCCCCGTCACGGCTGCACGGCCGTCGGCACCTAAAAACCGGGGGTAATCGCTCCGCGTCGGTTGAGGCGACTGCGACAGATTAACTTCCTTGCCGGCGGCGGACACCTGCGGTGGTGCTAGAAGTTCGTCGGGATCCTTCGCGAAACGGCAACCGAATTCGATCCGGAAGTCTCCCGTCACGTTCGTGATTTTTCCCAACAAAACTACGGCGCCGACGATACCGGCCGGAAGTATCGCTTTCCAGTACCAGACAACGCCGCTGCCGAACCAATACAAACCACCAATCAGCAGGACGCCAAGAAGAACAACGATGTAGGAAAAGAAATTTTTGTAGTCGTAACTGATGTGATCGGTCGGCGACATCCAAACAGCCGCCAGGATTGTGGCGATGATGCCGATGGTGCCGATCGTGACATTCAAGGCGGAGAGTTTCAGTCGCTTCACCGGCAAGGGCTCAACTGCGGGGTCCGTTTGAGGTTCATCGGACGGATTCGGTTCGCTGCATTCGGTGGCCACGGTCCCGCGCTTTCGCCC
>JAYZEI010000214.1:0-9773 GCA_036337375.1 Planctomycetota bacterium
GGGAATCGACCCCCATAAAGAACTCTTCGACGGCGACCGGCCGGTGCCCATCACGGATGGAGGAAAAGTGATCGCTGAATTATTCAGCTAGCGTCATGGCCTCCCGGATGGACAACAGTCTGCCGCACAAACGTCTCTGCACGAGCCCAGAGCGCCAACGCTTTTCCGCGGGCCGTCTTCGAGCCGCTCTTCAATCAACTGGCGAATCATCTTTATAAATTGCGGATGCGTACCCACCGATTTTGCGCGGATCATGTTGATCCCAAATTTCTCACAAACTTGTTTTGCCTCGGTGTCTAGATCGAAAATGACTTCGACGTGGTCTGAGACAAATCCGATTGGAACAACGACGATATCTGTCGCGGCTTTCCGCGTCGCTAGTTTCTCGATCGCGTCGCAGATGTCCGGCTCCAGCCACGGTTGTGTCGGTGGTCCGCTGCGGCTTTGGTAGACGAGTTGCCACCGATAATCTCCAAGCCGTTCACTGACCAGCCGCGATGCCTCCGTCAGTTGCACTTGGTAATGGCATTCGGACGCCATGGCATTGGGGATGCTGTGGGCCGTATAGAGAATGAAAACGCCATCACGGCGGTCTGCTGGGACTTCGGCTAGGGCAGCGCCCGCCTGTCCGGCGACCCCTTGAATGAAATCCGGATGGTTAAAAAACGGGCGGATCTTGTCAATTTGCGGTGCGGCAGCACCAACTTCGTTTTGTGCCCGCACGATGTCTTCGAGATATTGTCGGCAACTGGAGTACGAACTGTAGGCCGAGGTGACAAATGCCAGACCGCGGCGGACACCATCTTGCCCCATTTTACGCAGGGTGTCTGTCAACAACGGATGCCAGTTGCGGTTACCCCAGTAAATCGGCAGTCGCGGACCGTGCTCGGCGAGTTCCTTTTCCAGCGCAACGATGAGGCGGCGGTTTTGTTCGTTGATCGGGCTGACACCATCGAATCGAAAATAGTGTTCCGCGACTTCGAGCATACGTTCCTGCGGAACGTTTTTGCCGCGGAGGACATTTTCCAGGAAAGGGATGACGTCGTCGCGGCCTTCGGGGCCGCCGAAGGAGAGGATCAAGATGGAGTCGTATGGCCGGGGCATAGATTTTTCGTTATTGAATGCCGAGCCGCCGCCTACGACTGGGCGTTAAACGAGTAGGTGGCGGAGTGCCGTTTCTAGGTCCCCATGTTGAAAATCATAGCCCGACTCCTGCAATTGGTGGGGCAATACCCGGGTGCTGGCGAGCAACAATGTATCCGCCATTTCACCCAGCAACATTTTAGCCGCAAACTCCGGCATGGGAAAAACTGTCGGCCGGCCCAACACGCGGCCCAGCGCTTTGGTGAACTGTAAATTAGTAACCGACTGCGGGGATACCGCGTTGACCGGCCCGCTCAGACCGTCGGTCGAAAGAACATGTCGGATCACAGCGATTAAATCATCGATCGAAATCCAACTCCAGAATTGCTGCCCGCTGCCCACGCGTCCGCCGGCGCACAGTTTAAATGGTAGCAGCATTTTCCTCAGCGCGCCGCCCTGGGGAGTAAGTACAACACCGATACGAAGCTTGACGACACGGATATCCGCTCGTTCCGCTTCCACCGTCGCCGCTTCCCACTGCTGGCACACATCCGCTAGAAATCCTTCGCCCACCTCATGGTTTTCGGTCAGTTCTTCGTCACCGCGGTCACCGTAATAGCCGATGGCTGATGCGTTAATAAGAATCCTTGGCCCCTCCGACATCGCCGCCAAAGTCTTGGAGAGTAATTCCGTAGATTGAATGCGACTGTCGGCAATACGCTGTTTCTTGGCAGCAGTCCAGCGTCCTTGGGAGATGTTTTCGCCGGCAAGATTGACGATCGCGTCGATACCGTCCAGCCCACCGGCGTCAATCTCGCCTTTGTTCGGCCTCCACTCGACTTCGCCTTCGGTCGCCGGACGCCGCACGAGCCGAATAAAGTCGTGGCCGACAGAGTGCAGCGAAGCAACCAGACGACTGCCGACTAATCCGGACGACCCAGCGATTGCGATCCGCATCGGTTCTTAAGCCTTGGCGGCATCAAGTGATTCTTGCAGGCGGTTTTTGGGTTGAACGCCGACCATGCGCTCGACGACTTCGCCGGACTTGAATACCATCAACGCCGGAATACTGCTCACGCCATATTTTTGTGCGGCTTCCGGACTCTCGTCGATATTGATCTTAACCACCTTGGCACTGCCGCTGTTTTCACTGGCCAGTTCTTCCACGACCGGGCCTATCATGCGGCAAGGTCCGCACCAAGGTGCCCAGAAATCGACCAGCACCGGTGTGTCGGCCTGCAATACTTCGCTGTCAAATTCCGCATCGGTAACTTCTTGAACACTGCCCATCGACTGGTATGCTCCTTTTCAAATTGTGCGCCGGATAACAGGGACTGCGGATTATAGGAACCGCGGTTTCAGCGTGTCAACGAACACCATCCGAGCACAAAACGTACTTTACCAATAATTGAGTTCTGTCCACACGGCTCTCTTTTCGTAAGCAGTTCACCAAGTTATACTTACTGGGCCTTTTGCATTTCATGTGGCAAAATGTCGCGAGTGTCGTAGGCAAATTGCCCGCTTGCGGTGCCTCCTTTCGTTTTGTGGCTGCTCATACAAGACTATGCCTCAGTTTGTAGTTCGCTATGGTTCGTTGCGCCAGGTTGGCGTGTTTTCCACGAACCGCTCCGACTATTACAACCGTGGCATGCAAGTGATCGTACGGACAAAGCGCGGTGTAGAGGTCGGCGATGTGCTGTGCGATGCGACCGAGCACGCGGTACAGAATTTGAGCGACTCGACCGGCGGTCAGCTTCTGCGGGAAATGAGTCCCAACGACGGCACCGAACTTTCGCGGATTCGTTCGCAAGAGCGCGCCATCTGGCAATTTTGCAGCAAGGCAATTGCCGATCAAGAGATGGAGATGAAGCTGGTAGACGTCGAATACGTTTTCGGTGGTGAGAGAATTTTGGTTTACTATCTTGCGGAAAATCGTGTCGATTTTCGCGAACTGGTCAAAGTGCTGGCGGCCGAATTTCAAACGCGAATCGAAATGCGACAGATCGGCGTGCGCGACGAAGCAAGGCTGCTGGCCGACTACGGCGACTGCGGCAAACCGGTTTGCTGTAACACGCACCTATCCGAAATGCCGCCGGTGTCGATGAAAATGGCGAAACTGCAAAAGGCCACTTTGGACCCGACCAAGATTTCGGGCCGCTGTGGCCGACTAAAGTGCTGCTTGCGGTATGAGTACGATACCTACGAGGAACTGCGAAAGGACCTGCCGCCAATCGGCCGCGAGATTGTCACACAGCAGGGCCGCGGGAAGGTGCTTGGCCAGGAGATTCTAGCTGGCCAATTGCTCGTTCAGATGGAAGATATGCGGAGAATCCTGGTAGACACGTCCGACGTACTAACCGTAATCAGCGGCAAGAAAAAAGTAAGCAAAAAATAGTCATGAGCGGGGACGGGGAAAGCCGATCGTCCGCTAGATAGAATTAGTATTGAATTTTTCGCGACTGCGTCAGTAGCATGCCCGAATGATGTTGGATCCGAATCACCCTATCGCGAAACTCGCCCGTGAGGACGGACGGTATCACGTCGATGCCTACACCTTTATATTCGACGCGCTGCATCATGCGCATTCGGTTTCGGGAGGGGATGAGCCCGGAGATTCTGAAATAATCGACTCGGAGGGCGAGGAGGCCAGCGGAAGTGACGAACGGCATCTGACCGGCCAACAGCTATGCGGCGCGATCCGACATTTGGCACTGGAGCAATACGGCCTGCTGGCGAAATGTGTTTTGAACAGTTGGGGCGTTACCAATACAAGCGACTTCGGCAATATTGTCTTCAGCCTTATTGAAATCGGTCAGATGCGGAAGACCGACGCCGATCGGAGGGAAGATTTTGACGACGTCTTTGACTTCAACCGCGAATTCGTCGAAGACTACGAAATTACATTGCCGGAATCCTGAGAGTTTTTAAATGGCTGATCACACCCGCCGATCGCACTGGCAGCTGGCGGCAGTCACGTTGACGCTTGTCTGTTGGAGCGGTTTTCTCGCGCTGGTCGCCCTGCAAATCATATCCTAGCGGGCCGGTATCTTGTGTACGCGGAGTCGGCGTGAGAGAATCGCCGAACCGTTTTTTCACAATACAATACTGGCGGCGCCCCGTTTTGCAGTCGCCAACCTAGCTCCGGAGTTATCTGAAAAGATGAAGATCGTACCACTGGGAGATAAAGTTGTCCTGCGGCGTGTCGATGCCGAAGAAACGACTGCTGGCGGAATCGTATTGCCGGATTCGGCGCAGGAAAAGCCGCGGCAAGGCCGCGTGCTGTCGGTCGGCGACGGCGTGCTGCTAAAAGACGGTTCGCGGGCGAGTCACGACGTCGGTGAAGGTGACCGCGTTATTTATTCGTCGTACACCGGTACCGAAATCACTGTTGAAGGCGAAGAACTGTTTATCCTCGGCGAGAACGATATCCTCGCCATTGTGTCTTAAAGGTACCGGCGTCTTAAAGGTACCGGCGTCTTAAAGGTACCGTAGAGAGCTGGGTAACCTCGCCTCAGCTGGATAGACCGTACGCCGCGGTGCCGGGCCCAGATACAAAAATACCCCCCCGGTGCTCGGTGCAACTAAAGGGGGGTGTTTATTGCGTCGCAATCGATGACTTAAGAGTCGGTCTTGGGCTCTTCTCCTTCGACAACGGTTTCTCCTTCTTCTTCTTCCTTCTTCTTCTTCTTCTTCTTCATGACTATCTTGCGGACGCGGACTTTCGGCAAGCCAAATGGGCTTTCGCCTTCTTGCCAGCGGTCGGTTTCGGCCAACTCCCTGAGCCGCTCGGCGCGAGTGAGTACGTTTCTTGTACGCGTCAGGCTGCGACTGGATTTCAAACTTTTGTCAATTGTCATAGTGATTTTCCCGTAACTCGAAGACACAGATCCTATAGGCTACCCTGGCCGGAAGCGATTCCGCAAGGGCTGCTGTGGAGAGTGCCGTCCGAACGGTGTGTTGCCGCTCTGGAACCCATATTTCGTCCGCAGAAGGGTGAAAAACAGCCCCGCCTGTTGATGACGACGGGGATGTCGCCATGACGGAAACACATAGCAAGGCCGCTGGCAGGAGTCACTTCCCGCGACGCAGCGCACGTTCGATATCGCGGCGGACGGTATCCTTTTTCATTTTCTCACGTTTGTCATACAGCTTGCGGCCACGACCGATCCCCATCAGCACCTTGGCACGCCCCTGCTTGAAGTACATTTTTAGCGGCACGAGCGTCATCCCGCGTTCGAACGCTTTTCCCGCAAATTTTCTGATTTCCCGTCGATGTAACAATAATTTCCGCCACCGCCGCGGGTCGTGGTTTTGGACATTGGCCTGTTTGTATTCGGCGATGTCACAGCCGATCAACCAGACTTCATCTGCCCGCACCCGGCCATACGCTTCTTCAATTGAAACTTTGCCGTTGCGGAGGCTTTTCACCTCACTACCAACCAAAACGATACCGCATTCCAATGTATCGACGATTTCGTATTCGCGGCGTGCCCGGCGGTTCTCGGTGATCCGCTTTTCATTTTTGGCATCCCCACCGGCGGCGTCGGGCGATTTTTTTGATTTCCCTGACATGCTGCTCTGCATTATGGCCCATCATCTGCCTGCTGCGAAGTCACATCCATCGACGGGGGACAAACCGGCGTACTGCCGCAACTCGACCGGCACTCGTATAATCGGGAGTCGCTAGCACACCGCCAATCACACGATGCACGAACTGCTTCCAATTATTGCCGACGGCCAGTCGGGTTGTGACGAAAATACGTTGGCCGCTCCCAGCAGCGGGCCCCGACGATTGCCCAAGTGGTTAAAGCGCGACATTCCCGCGGGGTTTGCGCTGCACGCCACGGCGGGCCTCATCGCTGGACTCGAACTGGAGACCGTCTGCGAAACCGCTAAGTGCCCGAATCGTTCGGAGTGTTGGTCGAATAAGACGGCAACATTCATGATCATGGGAGAAACCTGCACGCGGCCCTGTGGGTTTTGTTCCGTGAACCGAGGCAAGCCCGCACCGCTAATGGCTGACGAACCGCGACGGGTGGCCGAAGCAGCAGCCAGACTGAAATTGAGGCATGTCGTGATCACCTCGGTCACCCGCGACGATCTTCCAGACGGCGGCGCAGAACATTTTTACCGTTGTGTACTGGCTGTCCGAAACCGCACCGGCGCGACCGTCGAAGTACTCACACCGGATTTTGTACATTGCCGTGGTGCGATCCGCCGAGTTGTCGAAGCAGGACCGGAAGTGTTCAACCACAACACGGAAACAGTCCCTCGACTCTACCGCCGAGTGCGGGGGCCACGGTCCGATTACCGTTGGACGCTAGAATTACTGGCCCGCGTCAAACGTATCGACCCTAAACTCCGCACCAAGAGCGGCCTAATGCTGGGATTGGGTGAAACCTGGCAGGAGATTCTCGACGTGCTGGCTGACCTCCGCAGCGTAGGATGCGACTTCTTGACATTAGGGCAGTATCTTCAACCGACACCCTCGCATCTGCCCGTCGAGCGTTACGTGCCGCCTATCGAGTTTGACACGCTTGGTCGCCAAGCGCGGCAACTGGGATTCGCCGCGGTGGCCAGCGGACCTTTTGTTCGAAGCAGTTACCACGCGCGGGAATTGGCGCAGCAGCCGTTGAGCTAACCCGTCGGCGACTCTGTTAAACTTTGCGGGTCGCTAAAAATATGCGGAATATTAGGACTTTATGGGCAATTAGGAAGTCGGCAAAAATAACGCGAATAGCGATAATTAGTGCAACCCAATGCCGGCGGTTTCCGATACGATTCTGTAGACCATGTAATCTGGGAGCATGGACACTGCTGGATGTACCGCAGAGGTCCGCTTCCGATTTAGGAGGAGGGAGCACTATGAGGATCACGATAGCGATCCTTGCGCAGGCAACATGCCTAGCACTTATTAGTGTGATTTGCCCGCAAATCACCGCGGCAGACACGCCCGCTGGACAAGCTTTTGTCGATGTCAAGCTGCACGAAGGTGGAAAACTGCTTGGTAGAATCGTCGATCAACAAGGTCGGCCGATCGCCGACACGGATGTTGAACTGAAACAAACTAGTGGTGTGGTCGCCTCAGCAAAAACAAAGAAAGACGGCTGGTTTGAAGTTCGCGGATTGCGAGGCGGCAAGTACTTATTGACCGCCAACAGCCAATCCGGATTGGTGCGTGCCTGGACGGCGCAAACAGCGCCGCCGGCAGCCACTGAAGTGGTTCAGCTGGTCACCGGTGATCAGGCCGTTCTCGGACAGGGATTCGATGGGTGCAACACCGCCTTCCGCGTAATTGCCGGTGTGGGACTGGTTGTAGGAATCCTATCCATCAACAGACCGAATCCGGAACCGCCGGGCCCCAGTTCGTAAAAGACTTGGCATTCGAAGCGGCCGGGTGACATAACGACGGCAAAGCGGCCCGGCGGCCGCTTTGCCTTTTTTTTCGCGCGAAAGAAATGAATCTACGGTGCCGCTAGATCCAACGTACCCCAGAGGCTCGGATCGGAGGCGTAAGGAAACTCACCACCGACCGACAGCGTGTACTCGCCCATCTCGCGATCGTAGACCGCGAACATAAAGCCGAGTTGAGTGTGCTCCTCCGGGTCGTAACCCGTCAATGCATCGCCCGGAATATGCCCTTCGAGGACGTAACCATCGACGCGCTTCTCCGCGCGAATTTTAAGACCGCTGGCCGCCGCGCCGACCGCGTTTTCCCGCGCCCGGTCTACCGCCAATTGTACGGCCACCGGCGCAGCGTACTTCTTCCCTCCGCCTGCCGGCAAGAATCGAAACTGATGGCAAAAGCGGTTCGCGCGGTGGACGCCCTGGGTGTTCCGCGTGTCAATCCAAACCGCCAAGCCGTCACTGTCCTCGACTTTTGTCGCGCGGCACCAGGGCGGTCGTTGCTTGTCGCGAACCCGTAGATTGAAAAATAGACCCGTGTCACTCCAAGCCATTCGCACATCAGCCCAACGAGGCTTGGCCGACGAAGATTCTTGGCCGAGGTGTGAAAAACTTGGCAAGCTATAGGATTCGTCCAACTGAACACCCGCGTCCGACCACGGTGCCGCACAGTGCCGGCACGATATCGCGAACTCAAAAAAAAAGGGGGCGTCGATCAAACGCTCTGGACTCTTATCCGCAACCATCACCGACAAACCATCCTAGACTGCCAACATCTGTCTAACCACGAGAAAACGTATGGGCAAACCTCAATCTACCCGCGTATCGCAAAATTCCAACGCCGGTAACTATAAGCAACTTTCCTGATAACGCAACTTTCAGAGCAGCAACTAAAAAACGGGCGACAGCAGTCTTGACGGAATCGCAATAAAAATTTGCGCAGCGGTCACTGCCGTGGCGTTTGGGTCGAACCCGCGAGGATCGACTTGGGAATCCGCGCGGCCGCCCGAAATACCTTGGTATTTTCCGACACCCACGGCTGCTATACCGGGGCCGAACATTGACCCAAATGTTCTCCCAAAAATGCGACGAGATCGCCGTGTTCGGTGTCGCGGTGACCCAATTCTTTGGGAGTGCGGAAAATCAAGTGGATGACGTCGTAACCGTCACGTGCGCCGCTCAATGACCGGTCGCCGCCCAAATGTAGAATACGGCCGAGTGTAAACTGCCCTTTCGGCCCCCGCAGCCGCAGTTCGAGGGCCTCCGATTTCTTCGAAAGAATCGTGGCCCAGGCTTCGCGTTGGCCCGGAATAAACACATTCACAAGCTGCTGGTTGTTCCACAGAAACTGACCGTCCGGAGCGACATCTTTCAATAACTCGACCAGTTCCTCAATCAGTTCGCCAGGCCATTTCGGCGGCCGCCCGAGCGGAAACCCCTTCCGCGACAGGTGCCACTTTTCGCCCATAACCTTCCACGGCATGACGTCCTCCGGTCGCTGCTGCTTCCGCTGCGTCATCCGCTCAAAGCCGCGCACGGCCTGTTCGAGAAATTTCCAGAATGCGGGATGATCAATTTCATCCAGGCTAAACACTCGCATTTCAACTTCTTGCGAGGGCCCCTTTTGCCTTTTGACGAAGACGCGGCGGTGCGTTCCGTAAACCGGCAGCTCATGCATGTCATTGAGAGGCGTCATGCCGATCTCTTCCACCAATTGGTCGCGCTGAAAGGTCCGCGGCGCAGTGCGGAATTTCATCTTCAGCAGCCACTCTTCGCCCGTGATGGCGTGAAAGAACCAGCCGTCCGTTTTCTTTGGAGCCGCGATCTCCACGACGCTGCGCGCATTCCAGTCCGTCTCGGCGAATTCGCCCAGTTCGTGGATTCTCTCGACGACCCGACGCAGCACTTCGCCCTCCCACCGACATGAATTGCCGGTTCGGCCCACACGATCTTTGGTATGCCACTGCGCGCCGTCACTTTCCCACGGCATCTTCTGTTCGCGGCCGACTTGGGTAATTTCCAGGTCGCCCTCTTTCGCCGCAGCACCCGCCGTAAAGTCGTACGTCCGCCGCTGCTCGTGTGGCCCGGCGGCCAACACCGGCGCCAGCGCTTTCGCGGTATGCGACCCTTTGCCCTGTCCACAGATTTTTTCCGGCGTGCCGCAAACGACAACCTGACCGCCCTCGGCGCCCGCTTCCGGCCCCATATCGATCACCCAGTCGGCCGACTTGATGACATCGAGATTGTGTTCGATCACTACCACCGTATTTCCCAGTTCGACCAGC
>JAYZEI010000215.1:0-22272 GCA_036337375.1 Planctomycetota bacterium
ACGAGCGCCGCGGACAACAGAATTAACATCAGCAGCCCGAAGCGCTGAGTCGGAGTGAATGTGCTCAACATAAACACCGCCAATCCGAGTCCGCCGATGATGGTCGTTTGAATCATGGCGGTCGCACATCGCTCGTACGCCAATCGCACGGCGGCCCGACGATCGAGCCCGCTGAGAATCCCGCGGCGGAACCACGTCAAGTAGTGAACCGTGTCGTCCACAGCCACCCCCATGGCCACGCTCGCACACATCATAGTTCCGATATCGACGTAGATACCAAGCCACCCCATGCCACCGAAAATGACGACCACGGGAAACACATTCGGAATCATTGAGAGCAGCCCGGCGAGCGGAGATCGCAGAATCAAAATCATGACGACGCAAATCAACGCGAAGGCGAGGCCGGTACTATTGACCAATCCGGAAAGCAAGGTTCGTTGAGCTTTGTAGACCAGAGGCACAACACCCGTGTAAACCGGAGAAATTCCGGCCGTTTTCATTGCTTGAACGTCGATCGCACCGTCTTGCCCGCTTCGTGCGTCAACCAACCTCTGTGCATGGCGGCGGATGAAACCGTGTGCAACCGACGGATGATCCGACGCGACGAAAATCAAATCGAAGCTCCCAAAAAAGTTTGCCGCTTTTTTATTCTCGTCGCTGGCGGCGATCAAATTTTTCGGTACGTAATCGGCCGCCGCCTTATGTACAGGCTTTACCCGCACACGCGCAACTCGCAGCAAATTCACCAGAGTCTCGGCCGTCAATTCCGAGGGAGAAACCGTCTGGTCCGCCGCCTCGCCAGCTTCGCCGGGACGCGGGACGCCGATGATGCAAATGCGTTTGCGACTCAACGGTTCATCGTCAGCGGTGATTTTTTCCAGAATCTCGTCTCGCAGTTGATATGCGGACAGCACCGGTTGCACGACCGCCCGGATCTCATCAACAAATTGCCCGTAGTCAACATCGGAAAGCGCCGCCAAACGAGCGCTGATGCGGAACAATTCCTGACCGTCGTCCGCGGTGCGATAGTAATCTTCCTTCAAAAACTCTTCGCGATTATTCTGCAGTCTGCCGTTGAACGCCGATCGCTCAGCAAAGGCGCCGATACCCGTCGCCTCGTCAGGAAGCTGCGGTGCAAAGGCGACGATCGACAGCGCCCGCCCAACTTCGGGCAGACGCTCGATACTTTTTTGAATCTTGCCGGCCATTTCCATACGTTCGAGAAAGGTCATCCGGAAGCGGCCGTCGTCGCTCATCAGCGGTTCGTCGCTTTTACGCAGCCGCTCGGGATCAACCCGCAGGACAACTTCCATGGGGACCAGGTTGCCGACATTTGCTTCGAGCCAAGCATAGTCCTCAATAATATCCACTTCAGGCGCAAAAAGTTTGAGCAAGTGGACCGATGTCTCGATTCTGGTGATGCCAATGGCCAGCGTCACCATCAACACACCACAACTGATGGAGACGAGTCCGTGACGACGAATGATCCAGTCACACGAACCCATCATTCGATCGAACCACTTGCCTCCGGACGGCGGTCCCGTAACGCCGTTGGCCGCACTTTTCTTCTTCCGTTTTTCCTTGAGCGGCCACATTTCCAAAAATGTCGGCAGCAGGGTCAGTACCACGACAAGCGTAAACATGACGCCGATGGCCGAAAACTTGCCGAACTTCCGGATCGGCACAATCTCACTCATCAACAGAGACCCCAGCCCCAGCGCGGTCGTCGCTGCCGCCAACGTACAAGGTAGCCAACCGTGCCGCACGGCAGCCTCCGGCGCGCCTTCGACTCCAGATTCGCGCACGGCATCCTTGTAGTAATTCACCAGATGAATCGCACCGGACAGCCCCAGCACATAGACCAACGAGGGCATCGACATGAGAACGGCGTCGCAAGTGCCGCCGAGATAGTAGACCATTCCCAAACTCGTAATGGCGCCGAAAAGTCCGCAACAAAACACCATCGCCGTGACACTTCGACTGCGAAAACAGTAGTAGGACAAACACAGCCCAAGCAGACATGAAAGGCCGACGAGCCGTAGCAGGGTGATTTCGCCCTCATCGTCGATCGCCACGTTATCGACGGGTGGGCCACCCATGATCAGATCAGACTTTTGGATGCCGCAGTCGTCAGCGATTTTGAAAAGTAATCCATCTTCGCGGTTCATCAAGGCCTCTGTCAGCGGGCGCGATCGCCCCAGTACCTTGCGGAACTCGTCAATGGACTCCTCGGTCAAGGTCACCAGTACGCACGTCGTTTGGCCGTCGCGGCCCACCAGTGAACCGCCTAACCGCCTGAGTGCTTCTTCACGGCTGATTTTAAGTTTGCCGTGGGGATCGGTCATCTGCTGCAATACGCGTGGCCCCGTGGTGACGGTTTTGATGTAGCGATTGACCGCTGCGGCGTATTTTTCGGTAGGGCTTTCGAGAGTACGGGCAAGTTGTTCGACCCGCGGGTCGTCCAGAGTGCAACCCCTCCAACTCATCACCACGAATTGCTCGCCGACGAAGTACTGCCGGAACCATCCCAGCATTTTGGTTTCTTCGAAACCGGCGGGCAGCCATTCCTTGACATCATTCTTCGTTCGCTCGACTGAAAATCGCGCGCCACGCAACGCAATGGGCAGCAAGAATACCGCCGCCAAAAAAATGTAGAAGGCGTTTCGTGAAAAAAAAGATGTTTTGCGCATTTGCAATGAGACCGGACCAACGCGCCGCGATCGGAGGAAGGCCGAGTGCAGCGATCGGTACTAAACCTTGCTTTCAACAGGGTGACGTCATTTGGCTCATCGGCGAACTTGCCCTCCCGACAAAAGTATTGTCGCCAGGACCGGAACCTTGGCATTATTTCTTCCCGTCTTTTGCAGCCGTCTCATGTTACCGAAAAGTTGTAAATTATCTATGTTTGGAGTTCGCTAAGCGATATCCTGTGAGCATCCCCCGTCGCTGCCGAGAACCCAAACGGAAAGTGAGGTCCGACCGTGTCCATTCAGTCGCTCGTGGCGTCCGGAAGCAAGGTGTGGCTGGATTCCGTGAATGCCGAGTTAGCCAGCGAATATCGCTCATTTGGAGCGACCGGCGCGACCTCAAATCCGATAATCATCGCGGACCTGATCAGGTCCGGATGCGTGGACAGGCAACTTGACGACCGGCTCGGCCACGAAAGCAATGACAGCATCGTCGCCTGGGACATCACCGATCAAATCGTCCGCACGGCCCAACGGATCTTTCTTCCGGTTTGGCAGGAAACCAGAGGTAACGATGGCTATGTAAGTTTTGAACTCGATCCGCTGTTAGAGGACGGCCAGCAGTCGCTACCGCACGATCACCGCGTTGATCAGTACTTAGAACTGGGCAGGCAGTGGTCTGAGAATCACGTAAACCGCATGATCAAAGTTCCGGCTACGCCCGCAGGACTGGACGCGCTCGAGGAATTGGTCGCGGCGGGTATCTCAGTGAACGTGACGCTCGTTTTCACCGCGAGGCAATACAGAGCAGCTCGCGACGCCGTTTGGCGCGGCGCACGGCGGCGAACAAATCTAGATTCGTTTAAGAGCGTTTATAGCATTTTTGTTTCCCGCGTCGACGTTTACACACAACAACATGTGCCGCAATTATCTGCCGATACTCAAGGATTGGCGGGAATCGTCAATGCAAAACGAATCTGGGCGGAAAATGATCGGTTCTGGTCCGACAAAGACTGCCCGTTGGCCCAGGAAATTGTCTTTGCCAGCACCGGGACCAAGAATCCAGCGGATTCTCCCGATAAATATGTGCAAGCGCTGGCCGGCAGCGACATTCAAACGAACCCGCCGGCAACCAACGAATTTGTTCAGGCCAGCGAGCATTCTTATTCGCGCCAAGTTGACGTTTTTCCGTCAGACGATATCCTGTCGGAGATTGATGCCGAGGTAGATATGGACCATCTCGAAACCGTGCTCATGGACGAAGGCATCAAAAAGTTTGCCGATCCCCAAAAAGCTCTGTTAGCATTGGTCGCGGAGCGCCGCGAGGGTCGGGCCGCATAACGCGCGGCCACGGCGGCAGTGAAACAACGAACAGGATTTCGAATCCGCGGAAATTTCTATGGCTTTTGATCGTTACATGCCGTGCCCTGGCGGAACAGGTAAAAAAATAAAATTCTGCTGCGATGATCTGATTGGCGAGTTGGAATCGATACAAAAAATGCTCGAGGGCGACCAACGACTGGCGTGCCTGGAGCGCGTCGAACAGACGCTGTTGAAGCATCCCGATCGCGCCTGCCTGTTGTCGGTCAAGGCGATGCTGCACGACGAAATGCAGCAGGACGAAGCGCGGCGGAAGACACTCGACCAGTTTCTCGAGGGGCATCCTGATAACCCGATTGCACTCGCCGAGCACGCGATGCACGTCGCCGAAAACGAAAGCGGCCCGGCGGCGGTCGAGCCGTTGCACAAAGCCCTGGAAGCGATCGATAAAGAAATTCCGCCGCGCGTTTATGAGGCGCTTTTGGTTGTGGGCCGCCATTTGTTGGCCGAAGGCCATTTTCTCGCCGCGCGGGCGCATTTGCTGTTCCATGCGACGATCGGCGGTCGCGACGACATGCGGGCGATGCAGTTGCTGCTGCCCGCCATGCGGGCCCGCGAAGTGCCGGTCATCTTGAAGGATGAATATCTGCTCAGCGACGCCCCGTCAGGTGCCAAATGGGAAAAACAGTTTGTCGAAGCACGGGCAACCGCGAACGGCGGTCAATGGCGATTGGCGGCGGATCAATTCGAGAAATTGGCGGAAAAGGCTTCGGACGCTCCTGCCATTTGGCGGAACCTAGCAATCGTCACCGCGTGGCTTGCCGACAACACCCGCGCCGTCAAGGCCTGGCGGACGTACGCCGGCCTGGACATTTCGGAGGACGAAGCGATCGAAGCCGCTGCCATCGCGCAATTGCTCGATCGCGACAACCCTGGTGACATGATCGAATTGGCGGCAACCACGTACACGTTATCCGACTTTGAATCTCTGTCGGCGCAGTTTTCCGCCGACCGTCGCACCGTTCAATTGCCCATCGATCCGAGTGCCGCTAAGCAAGACGATCAGCCACCACCGCAGAGCGTCTTTTATCTGCTTGACCGCGACATGCCCGAAACCGGTGTGGACATCCGGTGCGAAGATGCACCTATTGTTTACGGCCAGTGCTACCTGTTCGGCCGCGAAACCGATCGGGAGCCGCGGCTCGAATTTGTTATGTACAAAAACGATCGATTCGCTGTCGCGACCGACTCGCTCAAACGACTGTGTGGTTCTGCGCTGGGTACCGTCGCCGAAGAAAAAGTGCTGACCGAAATCACTGCAATGCAGGACGCCCTGACATGGAACTGGCGTTTGCCGCCCGACACGCCGCCGGAGCATGCGGAAAAACTGATCGCGCAGCAGCGCGAGGACATTGTTCTCAATAAATGGCCGACTCTGCCGAATCCAGCTCTGGACGGGAAAACACCTGAGAAAGTCAAAGACGACCCCAAATACCGTGCGCGGCTCGCGGCGGCAGTATTGAATTTGGAGTTGTCAACCGAGGGCGACCCGGCTGGAGACTTTGATCCGCTGCGGCGCAAACTCGGCTTGCCACTGGCCTCGCTGATCGACCCCTGGAAGGCCGACGTGGCCACATTGCCCGTCGTGCGGTTGCGTCACATCGACGTGTTGAAATTATCGGACAATGATTTGATCGCCGCTTATCGCCGCGCGGCTACGGTCATGGCCACCTCTGCGCTGACAAAGCTTGCCGAAGAAGTGACGCGGCGGGAAAGTCTAGACGACCAAGTCAACAAGGCCGAAGCATTCGCCGTACTGGCGAGCATCGAAGGCACGTCCGACAAAGCGATTGATTTTCTCCACCAGGCACAAGAAGCCGCAAAGGTTGGCGGAGAATCTCCAGCCGAATATCTGTTAGCCGAAATGGAATTGCGCATCCAACGTGCCGAAGCGGAGGAATTTCAACAGCTGTTGATCCGGATTCGCGGCCGCCACATTCAAGAACCGGGAATCGGTTCGGCGCTGTTTAATGTGCTTAAGCGGTACGGCATCATCGGCGATGACGGTCAGCCGGTGCAGATGCCGTCGCCAGGTGGCGAAGATGCCGAAGCGATGCTGGCCAGTGGCGCTGATTCTGTCGAATCCAGCGAAATTTGGACTCCTGATTCGGCAGCCGCGACGGGAGGCAAGAAGTCCGCGATTTGGACGCCGGACGATTAATGGGCGGTTCCAAATTGTAGCTGAAGCTGCAAAACTTCAGGTTCCTGAAATCCAGTGAACTTAGTCATTAGCGCTCGGCTGGTCCTCCACGTTCTCACCAATTGCCACGATTACATAGTATCTGCTACATAGTGTCTGCTTTTTCTGCGCGCGAAAGTGAATTTATGCAGCGGGCCCTCGAATTGGCCTCGCGCGGCCTCGGTTTGGTCGAACCCAATCCGATGGTCGGATGTGTCATCGTCGCAGACGATCAGATCGTTGGCGAAGGCTATCACACCGTGTTTGGCGGGCCGCATGCCGAGGCTGAAGCCCTTCAAGCCGCCGGCCCCCGCGCCGCTGGTGCGACGATGTTTGTGACGCTTGAACCGTGTTGTCACCACGGCAAAACACCGCCCTGCTCCGACGCCGTCATCGCAGCCGGCATCAGGCACGTAGTAATCGCGGTTGGCGATCCGTTCGCCGACGTTAACGGCGGTGGGATCGCCAAACTTAACGAGTCCGGGATTAAAACACGGTTAGGGCTGCTTCGGGAAGAAGCAACAGATCTGAATGCTCCGTATTTCAAACTGATTAAATCCCACACGCCGTGGATTATCGCCAAATGGGCAATGACTTTGGATGGCGAGATTGCTACGGCAACGGGCGATAGCCGTTGGATTTCCAATGAGGCATCGCGTGCGGTTGCGCATGAAATTCGCGGCCGAGTGGATGCCGTAATCGTCGGCCGCGGAACGGCCGAAGCGGACGATCCGCTGTTGACGGCGCGTCCGCCCGGCGGTCGAACGGCGACGCGGATCGTATTGGATTCGAATGCATCACTATCAACCGAAAGCCAGTTGGTGCGGACATGCCGGCAGGCACCGGTTCTGATTGCCGTCTCATCCGATGCACCAAGAGACCAGGTTCAGCGGCTTACGGCGGCCGGTTGTGAAGTACTGGCCTTTGCCGGCGGTCGGATTCCGCGGCTGGACTCACTGCTGAAAGAACTGGGCAGTCGAAAAATGTCCAATCTGCTGGTTGAAGGCGGCGGACAAGTGCTGGGTAGTTTTTTTGCGGCTGACTATATCGATGAAGTCCACGTCTTTATTGCGCCCAAAACCGCAGGTGGCGAGGCCCGGCCGCCCATTAACGGAGACGGGGTCAAGCTGATCGCCAAGGCCAAATCCATCATGCCAACCAAAACCACTACGATTGAAGGGGATGTCTACGTTTCCGGCCGACGATCAAAGGCTTAACTTCATAATTCGAAAGAAATATCTAGATCTGCCCGACCACAACACGAGCCGGTGGCGGAGTACCTTTCAGAAGAGCATCCTGCCTTCCATTGGAATTGTACTTGAAATTCCGGTTTTTATTGATTATGATGCCCTCTAGCCCAGAAGGCTCGGCAGGGACTCATCTAATTTGCGGGCCTGTGATCGGTTCGGGGCGTTGTGAGGGGCGGCCGGTCGCGAGTGCATGAAAGCACGTCACTTGATTGATCATCGCTTTGAGCGGTGAGACCGTTGTCATGCGGATCCGTATGGCAACCGACGGCGTGCAGCTGAAGAGGCACTAAACTTCAACAGCCGGAGAGGCGCGTTGTTGCCTGCGCGCGGGCGGACCGTGCGTTGTGAGAGTTTAGAGTCACTCGCTTCAAATGCGTTCGCAGGCAACTGCGGACAAGGAGGAGTAACGATGAGTCCACTTCGATCCGGCAGCTCACCGCATAACCGAAATAACGGAACGAAACAGAGGAGGCATCTTAGAGAAGAGTGCAATGGGAACGCTCACAGCACATTGCATCGGGTTTCGATGGTCCGCAAGCGTCAAGGGGTTTCGCTGCGGACTGCCGCGCGACAGCTGAATTTGGATATCTCCCAGGTTCGGGAACTAGAACTAGCGTCACGCGATTTGAAACTGAGTCAGATTTATGCCTGGCAACAATTATTGAACGTGCCCATTGCCGAATTGCTGGTCGAATGCGATCAGCCGCTATCGCCGCCGGTGATGCGACGCGCTCAACTTCTGCGGTTGATGAAAACCGCGGCGTCGTTGCAAAAGTTTTCCGATAGTCCCGCGATTCAGCGGCTATCGACCATGCTGAAGGAGCAACTCGTCGAAATCATGCCCGAATTGGAGGGCGTCGGTGCGTGGCAGGGCGGCGATCCCGACACGGCTTCGCGCAATTACGAACCCGTCCGATACTGCATACCGCAGGATTGGTCCGGGGCGGCCTGCAATGAAGAAAGATAGATGGCGTTTGTTCCCGAACCGGGCGGTAGGGACGGCAGACCCAATGTTGCGGCGGATCGAGTTCCGCGGCGATACTCGTACATGTTTCCCAAATCTCGCTGGACTTGGTTCCCGTGAGTGGCGTCCAAGAGCTTCGTCGGAAAGCCCTTGCTCGCCATGATTTGATGAAAGAGGCAGGCCTCGCGATGCCGTAAGATGATGTCGCAGCGGCAGTCTCCCGCCGCAGACCACGCCTAGCCGATTCCGGCACTTACCCGAACCAGAACGGTCTTGATGCCGGTTACCATGACTTCTACCACCCGGGTACTTCTACCCCTCAGGGCTGATGCCCCAAGTCCACCAACAAACGAGTCCACCGTCAAATTCTCACGCTGCGGTTCAATATCACTCGCTGCGAATTGTTTTCGAAAAATCGATACCTACTCGCAATCTTTCATCGCAGCAAATCCAGCCGCCGTAAGTGAATAGCCGCCTTTGAATTTCTCTTTGACAAGCAGTTCCTTTTCCGCCAATTGCCGCAATGCCGTCTGAAGCGTCTTTAGGTTTGGTCCGTGAAAGCAGAGCATTTGACCAGGAGCGACCTGAAATCTTCGAAATGTTCGTAACGCACGTTGCTCTGATGATGACAACACAGGTTTCTCACTTGTGCGGGTTCAATTTCCTTTTGCTAATCAGCCGCCAATGCCCGGCGCCGATTCGGCGTCGGATTGTGGCGACTGAGACGGTAATTGCTCGTCGGTCAGTTCTTCCTCATAAGTACCGTTGGCGATCTGTTCTTTTTTCTTACGCCGCCGCTCTCGTTTTTCTTCGGCTTTACGCTTCTTCTCCATCTCTCGGCGACGTTTTTCAACTGTGTTTTGATTCTTCGCCATACGTCACTTTCCGAAGTTCGGGGCTTTGATTCCAAGGCGCACCGCAGCAAAAGTTGCCCACCACGGAATGCCAACTTAACGTGCCGTTTGCTAATACCGAGAGTCGCGCCGGCCACCACCGCCGCCGCCGCCGCCACGACGATCTTCGCGCGGTCGGGCTTCGTTGACAGTTAGTCGGCGACCGTCGTGTTCCTGATCGTTTAACCCATCGATGGCTGCTTGCGCATCGCCATCGCTTGCCATCTCGACAAATCCAAATCCTTTGCTGCGGCCGCTGTCACGGTCAGAAATCACTTGAGCGGACTCAACCGTTCCGAATTGCGAAAACATCCCTTCCAGATCCGTGCTTGAAACACTGTAGCTCAGATTTCCACAGTACAATTTCTTGCCCACTATATGTCTCCAAAGATAGATCAGTGATGGCCTTTTTTGACTTTCGGGCCGGAAAGAAAGGAGCTGACGTGGCAACCCACCAGGAGGGACTTGCGATACAACAGGGGACCGACTTCACGGAATCGGCATCGAGCGGCATTCGACGAACCAACCGAGGGAAGTATACACGAGAGCGAATGCGATGTGTACCCCCGGCGGAACCAGCGGGCAATTGTTACGCGCTCTCGGCAAATTGGGCAGCTTCACGATATGACATAAAACGATCCGCTTCGGAGTCCCAAAGATTCAACTGCAGGCAAGTCCAAATATCGGCGGGCCGCAACGTCGTGTAAGTCGGACACTGCAGTTCCTCGATACCGGCCATCGCTTCGGGCAATCGGTAGAATGGGATTCTTGCGTTCAAATGATGTACGTGATGGTATCCAATGTTGCCCGTGAACCAACTCATCAGCGGGCTCATCTTCATATAACTCGACGAATGCAACGCGGCGTAGACGTAGTCCCATGCTTCGTCGTGTCGCCGCTTAACTTTAGGAAAGTTGTGTTGCGCGTAGAACAGGTAGCAGCCCAGGCTGGAAGCAATCGCCATCGGCACAATCATTCCCAACAACATGGCTTGCCAGGAGATGGTGTACAGTGCAATGCACGCGCTCACATGAAGCAGCGGCGCCAACAAACCATCAAAGTGCTTCTTGGGATTTACTAAAAACGAGCGCAGACACAACTCCCATAAAAAGATCGTCACGTAACCTAGCGCCATCGTGATCGGGTGGCGTTGAACAACATAATTCAGCTTCTCCCCAAAAGAAGCGCTGGCGTAATCTTGTCTGGTCATCACGGGATAAGTGCCCAGTGTTGAACCAAGTTTTTTGGCATTGTTCTTGTGATGATCGTCGTGGGCGTGCTTCCAGATGGACGGCGGGCTTAACAACAACAAGCCGTAAAGATGCATGATGACCGATGCAATCCGAGAACGCTGTAAAACTGCTCCGTGCAGGTAGTCGTGATAAACGATGAACAGGCGGACCATGACCAATCCGGTTACCACACTGACCGGGATGCAAACAAACCAAGGCAACTGCAAACACGACAACGTGACCAACGCCGCCAACAGGCAGAGCGCAGACCACAGATGCAGCCAACTCCTCCAACGCACTTCGTGAGCGTATTGCGAACTCGCAATCAAAAGTTCCTTACCGCTGCGCATCTTGTGTCTAATCTCCATCGCGAACCGAGAAAAATATCAAATCCCTACTGCCGCCACCCCCGCAAGCGGGAATTAAATCCAAGTGGATAGACGACTATAGGGGCATTCGGCAGAAACCTGAACACCGCACGGTCACACTTTTGTCAAAATTATGTCAAATTATCTAAGTCGTGTCCGACGAGTTGCTTGCAGATAGCAAATCTGCAGTGAAACGGTAGCCTGTGCCGCGAACTGAGAGGAGATTTTTCGGTTTTGAAGGATCTGGCTCCAGAATCTTTCGCAACCGCATGACGAAGTTGTCGATCGACCGAGTGGTAATTTCGGGGCTCTGTCCCCACACATCTTCCAGAATCTGTGATCTCGAAAGAACGGCGCCCTCGTTTTCGATAAAGTACCGCAACAACTGCATTTCCATAGTCGTTAGAGAATGCTGACGGTCTCCAACAGTGACCCGAAATTCGCGGCAATCCACCCGTACCTGGTCAAAACGGTAGACGACGTCCGGTCGGGGCTGAACTGGTGCGGTCGGGGCAACATTGGCCGGCCGCCGCTTGCTCAGATTGCGAATACGGCTCAGTACCTCGTTCAGTTGGAACGGCTTCGTCACATACTGGTCGGCACCGCAATCGAAGGCATGAGCCTTGTCCTCGCTATGCAGCCGGGCGCTGAGCACTAGGATGGGAATATGTTGATTGCTGCGGCGAATCTCTTTGCAGATTTCATAGCCGCTCATGCCGGGCAGCATTAAATCCAGCACGACGAGATCGAACAACGCCTGACGATCCAGTATATACCGCAATGCGGTCGGTCCGTCGCCGGCAATTTGTACGTCATAGCCTTCCTGCTGAAAATTAAACTTGAGGCCTTCGGCGATCGCCGATTCGTCTTCGACAATCAGAATGCGCATCAAGCGGCCTTTCCGGGAAGCTCGACTTCGAACACGCTGCCGGATCTTCCTTCGCGTTCGCGGACATCTATTTTTCCGCCCAACTTGCGGACCAGCGTTCTTGCAATATAAAGGCCCAGGCCAGTCCCCTTCTGCCGCCGCTGTAACTCTTCACCACCGCGAAAAAACAACCGAAAGATGCTCTTGCGAATTTCCGGAGGGACACCGCGGCCGTTGTCGGCGATTTGTGTGACAACCCGGTTGTGCTTATTGACGTGCATATGAACTTCGACCTCGGGCGGTTGCCCGCCATACTTGATCGCGTTGTCCAGCAAGTTGCCAAAGATCATCTCCAGCATCATGCGCGGAGCGGGTACAATCGCGGCCACCAGATCAAATTTGAACACCTCGCGTTCGCCGCACCGCCGCCGTAGACGGACAGCCGAAGCGCACGATTCCAGGAGTGGAACTAAGTCGATCTCTTCGGGCGGGTCCTGCTGTCCAATGGCATCTAGACGCGCCACCTCAAGCAATTGGCTGATCAGCGCATCGAGTCGCTGCGTCTCGGCCGCCATCGTTTCGTAAAACTCAGACCGCTGCACGTCTGTCAGTCGCCGCTGCTGCAGTGTTTCCAGATAGAGGCGCAGCGAGGCAATCGGAGATTTTAGTTCATGCGTTACGCTATCGATAAAGTTCACCTGCCGCTGCGTTAACCGCCGCTCTTTGATCGTCAGAACCAAATAGAAAGAAAGTCCTAGCAGCATCAAAGCGAATGCCACGATACCAACCGTCATCGCGCCCCACAAAGACTGCTGCGCGAGCAAAATGATCCAACACACCATCAGCGCAACATTCAAAGCCATTAGCGAGGCGCTGAGCGTAAACGGTAGATATCGATAATGACGATGACGCATAATTCAAATGATGGATTCACGGTTTCCAGCAGGCTAAATTACCGTAGCGGTTCTTCAGCCTGTTGGCTAGCTCGCAGTCCAACTCCCCATTGCGCAATTTGGCTGCAGTAATGTCAGAGAATAAAATGGACAGGCCCTTTCCCGTAGGATAATCCCATGAAACTCCACTGGCGTGCAGCCTCAGTTTGGCTGATTTCTACAGCGTGGGCGTTTGCCGACGATCCCGTTCAGTTGGTGCGACCACGAAGTTCCGACGGCGATGGAGAGATTCAAATCAGTGGCGAATTGAAGCAGTGGCATAAAGTAACGCTAACGCTGAACGGGCCGTTTGCCCACGAACGCGATCAACAGCCGAATCCGTTCACCGATTATGTAATGAAAGTGCGGTTCACGCACGAGTCAGGCCAACCGGATTACGTTGTCCAAGGTTATTTCGCGGCGGACGGGGACGCCGCGAATTCTTCGCTGCAGTCGGGCGTGAAGTGGCGAGCACATCTTTCCCCCGATAAGCCCGGCCGGTGGACGTACCGCATTTCGTTTGCTGCTGGTCTTGCGATCGCGATTGAAGAAAACGCCAAGGCAATTCGGCTCGGCAACTACGACGGAAAGACCGGCGAGTTTGCTGTTAGTCCGTCTGACAAGCGTGGCCGCGACCTGCGAGGCAAAGGACGATTGCAGTATGTCGGTAAGCACTATCTGCGGTTTGCCGGCAGCGGTCAGTATTTTCTCAAGGCGGGAGCCGACGCCCCGGAGACGTTTCTGGCGTACGCAGATTTCGACGGGACCATCGCGCAGAAGGCAAATGTGCCGCTGAAAGCGTGGAGACCGCATTTGAAAGATTGGCGCCCGGGCGATCCGACTTGGCGGGATGGAAAAGGCCGGGGAATCATCGGCGCGGTGAACTACCTGTCCGACAAGGGCTGCAACGCTTTTTCCTTCCTAACTTACAACGCCGGTGGCGATGGCGACAATGTTTGGCCGTTCGTGCGCAGGAATGACAAATTGCACTATGACTGCTCTAAGCTCGAACAATGGGCAATCGTCTTTGATCACGCGACGAGCCGTGGCATGTATTTGCACTTTAAAATGCAAGAGGCCGAAATGGATGACGATCGCCAAGGAGAAAAAAACGGCCGCGTCGCCGAGGCATTGGATGGCGGCGATTTGGGAGTCGAGCGAAAACTTTATTGCCGTGAGTTGGTTGCACGGTTCGCGCACAATTTGGCGTTGAATTGGAATTTGGGTGAAGAGAACACGCAGACAACCGAGCAACAGCGGGCGATGGCGAGTTTTATCCGCAAGTTGGATCCATACGACCACTCGATCGTGGTTCACACGTATCCCAGCAGTCAGGATCTTGTTTACCGGCCGCTATTGGGAGACGCTTCAGTCCTCACCGGCGCCTCGCTGCAGAACTTCCACATCAAAGATACGCACGCGCAAACCGTAAAGTGGGTGCGCGAATCAGCGGCGGCCGGCAAACCGTGGATTGTCGCATTCGACGAGTCCGGCAGCGCCGCGCACGGTCAGCCGCCCGATCTCGGCTACCGCGGTTTTGATGGAACGGACCGCAGCGGCAAGTACGTTTACACCGAACACGAAATTCGCAAGCAGACACTTTGGGGCGTGTTGATGGCTGGGGGTGGAGGGGTTGAATACTACTTCGGCTATCAATTCGCCGAAAATGACTTGGTGTGCGAAGACTGGCGCAGCCGCGACCGCAGTTGGGACTATTGCCGCATCGCGCTGCGATTTTTCGCCGACCACACGGTTCCATTTTGGGAAATGCAAAATGCCGATGAACTGGTCGGCAATGCAGAGCACGACAACAGCCGGTACTGCCTGGCAAAAGACGGCGATTTCTATCTGATCTATTTGCCTGACGGAGCCGCGGCAAAACTGGATCTGAGCAAGCAGTCCGGTACCTTCAGCGTCGAGTGGTTCAACCCCCGCACGGGCGGAGAGTTGGTGACCGGCAAAAAAAAGAGTTTGCAGGGCGGCAAACGCGTCTCAACCGGTGCTCCGCCAAAGGATGTGAAAGAAGATTGGCTCGTGCTCATTCGCCGCGCCGCGTCCTAGCCCCCCGCGGATTCCCAAAGTCGAGTTCGATCGTTCTTTTATGCGTAGATCGGTCCCCCGCCGCAGCGGCGAAATGTCGAGAGGCAATGCCCGCAACGGATCGAACGGTGAAATCGAGCGGTGAATTTGCACCACTGCAGCTTTCCCTCCGTTCACGGTTTAACGCTCAGTCCCATCTCCTGCATGAGCAACTGAATATCCTCCCAGGTGAATTTTTTCGCTGCAGGATTGCGCAATAGATAGGCGGGATGGTATGTGCAGACGACCTTGATACCCTGATAGTCATAAACATTGCCCCGCATCCTTCCGATCGGAACTACCGTATCGAGCAGGTTCTGTGCAGCGACCGCGCCGAGACAGCAAATGAACTCGGGCTGGATTAGCGCAAGCTGGCGATCCAAAAATCCGCGACAATTCCCGGCTTCTTCGGGTAGCGGATTGCGATTGCCGGGCGGACGACACTTTAAAATATTTAAAATGTAGACATCTTCACGAGTCAGTCGCATTCCATTTTGGATGATATCTGTCAGAATTTTTCCGGCGCGGCCTACGAAAGGCTCGCCTTGCCGGTCTTCGTCCGCCCCGGGTGCCTCGCCGAGAAAGCACAACCGCGCGGCGGGGTTACCAACCCCGAAAACCGTTTGCGTTCGGTTGTCAACAAGTTCGCGGCACCTAGTACAGGCTGTCACTTCTTGGGAGACAATCTTTAGTGTGTCGCCGGCAGTTTCGCTAGGATTCCCGCTGACTTCGTCCGATTCTGCAGGCATCCCCGCGACTCCTTTTTTGATGTGCGTGACGCCAGCACGCTGCAAACTCTCCAGCTTGGTGATCACCGCCGAGCGTATGCGGTCGCCATCGAATTCATTAGGTGTGTCCATTGTTCATTCCCCCCCGAAGCGGTAACTCAGCACCGATTACGCAGATTTTTTCGCAGTCGCGAACCGTGCCGCAAATGCCGAACACTACTATACATCTGCTGCGGCATTCGTCGAAGCGGTCGCAAAAAGTGGGCTGCATCGTTATGGCGACTGGGAGAACAATTGTTTATCATGAATTGCCTCAGGGCCAGCGCGGGGGTGCGTTTCTTTGCCCTTTTGTAATTCGGAACAGCAGGGCAGGCGTCTTCTTTTTCCCCAATAGAGTTCAGCGATGGGCCTCCCTCAAGTTGCCATTGTCGGCCGACCAAACGTCGGCAAATCCAGTGTTTTCAATTGGCTCGCCGGCCGCAGGCTGGCGATTGTCGACAAAACGGCCGGTGTAACCCGTGATCGGATGACCTATCTGGTCGGCCAGGATGACCGGTATTTCGAACTGGTCGATACGGGCGGCATGGGAATCAATGACGTTGATAATCTGACAGACCAAATCGATGAACAAATTCAGGCCGCGATCGATTCCGCGGCGGTCATTCTGTTTGTGGTCGATACGCGTACCGGACTGCTGCCGCTTGATCAGGCCGTGGCGCACCGGTTGCGGTATGTCAACCAACCGATCATTTGCGTGGCGAACAAAACGGACGACGGATCACTTGACTCACAAGCCGACGAATTCTACCGACTGGGCCGGGGCAAGCTGATCCGCACGAGCACCCTCCAAAATCGCGGTCGCGGGGCGCTACTAGAGATGATTGTCGACCGCCTGCCCGATCCCAGCGACGACGACGAGCCGGCGGACACGGATGAGCCGGAAATGAAAGTGGCGATCGTCGGTCGTCGAAACACCGGCAAGAGCACCTTCATTAACACCCTGGCCGGTGCCGACCGCATGATTGTCAGCGAAGTGCCCGGCACGACCCGCGACAGTGTGGACGTGCGATTCGAATTGGACGGTAAGTCGTTCATCGCCATCGACACTCCCGGCCTGCGGCGCGGCAAGAGTAGAAAAACGGATGTCGAGTATTACGGGCTGCATCGCGCGCAGCGCAGCATTCGCCGGGCGGATGTCACGTTGTTGTTCTTCGATCCCTCACAGCGGATCAGCAAAGTCGACAAACAACTCTGCGATTACATCAGCGATCAATACAAACCCTGCCTGTTCGTGGTCAACAAATGGGATTTGATCGCCGGCAGTATGCCGACCGAAAAGTGGGTCACCTACGTGCGCGATACGTTCCGGACGATGTGGTACACGCCGATCGCATTTATTACCGGGCAGACCGGAAAGAACGTCAAAGCGCTGCTCAACCACTCACAGATGCTTTACAAACAATCGCGGATGCGGGTGCCGACCGGACGGTTGAATCGCATCATCAAAGCGGCGCTCGAGCACAGTCCCCCGCCACTTTTTCGCCATCGCCTGCCGAAAATTTACTACGGCACGCACGTCAGTCTGCAGCCGCCGACGATTGTCATGTTCTGCAATAACCCGCGGGCATTTTCGCAGCCTTACCGTCGCTATCTGCTGGGCGTAATCCGCGACAATCTCGATTTTGGTGAGGTGCCCATTAAACTCTACCTGCGGAAGCGGGAAAGCGGTGATAAGCGCGATGAGATCAAGCCACTGCTGGAAGTGACCGATCCCTCCCCGGACCGGCCGCAGCAATTCGCCCCGTAATTGTCGCCGGACGAGGGCCGCCGGACGAGGGCCGCCGGCCAGGGGCTGACTTATGATCGACCGCCGCCTGCACACTCCTCTCTCTTTAATTGGAGGGGGCGAAGGAAACGTGAAATAGTCGCAACCGTATCCCGGAGGAAGCCATGATCGTCGGTGTGCCTAAAGAAATAAAGCGCGACGAATATCGTGTTGCACTTTTGCCCGTTGGCGTAGAAGAACTGGTGCGGGCCGGCCATCAGGTTTTGGTCGAAACGGGCGCGGGGCTTGGTTCGGGATTACCCGATCACGATTATCTGCGCAACGGCGCGGAAATGATTGCAACGCCAACAGAAATTTTCGAGCGGGCGGATCTGGTGATCAAAGTCAAAGAACCGCAACCCGACGAATGGCCGATGATACGACGCGGCCAGATGATTTTCACCTACTTTCATTTCGCCGCAGATCGAAATTTGGTGGACGCCGTCATCGACTCCGGCGCGATCGCGGTCGCTTACGAAACGCTCAGCGACAACAGCGGGCGGCTGCCGCTGTTGACGCCCATGAGCGAAGTTGCCGGCCGCATGAGCATTCAAGAGGGCGCAAAATTCCTCGAACGACCGCAGATGGGACGCGGCATTTTGTTGGGCGGCGTTCCCGGCGTACCGCCGGCGCACATTTCGATCATCGGCGGCGGCGTCGTCGGCGCGGGCGCGGCTAAAGTGGCCGCCGGATTCGGCGCGGACGTCGCGATCCTCGACATCAACATGGACCGATTACGATACCTCGACGACATCATGCCGGCGAACGTCAATGTGCTTTTCAGCGACCGCCACACCGTACGCGAACAACTCGAGCGGGCCGATCTGCTGATCGGCGCGGTGCTCGTGCCCGGCGCGAAGGCGCCGGTGTTGGTCGAGCGCGACGACTTGAAACGAATGAAGCCGGGCAGCGTCATCGTCGATGTCGCCATTGACCAAGGCGGTTGCTTTGAAACCAGCCAGGCGACCACACACAGCGACCCGACATTCATTATCGAGCAGGTCGTACACTATTGCGTGACCAACATGCCCGGTGCGGTGGGACGGACAAGCACGTTTGCATTGTGTAACGTGACGCTGCCGTGGGCTCTGCTGCTAGCGGCCAAAGGCATGCCGAGTGCGGCTGAAATTTCCAACGAAATCGCCCGCGCGATCAATATTTACGAAGGCCAGGTCACAAATCGCGCCGTGGCCGAAACTTTCGAACTGCCGCTGAACGACCGTTTTGAGCGGTGATTTCGGTCTTTGCTTGTTTTTTCAGCTCCCCTATAATCCCGCCGCTCGATCAGGAGGGAGTTCAAGGAGGAATTCCAATGCGGACGATCGCGGTCATCAATCAAAAAGGTGGCGTGGGAAAAACCACCACGGCGGTCAACATCTGCGCAGCACTGGCCGAAGTCGGCCGGCGGGTCCTGCTAGTCGACATGGATCCGCAAGCGCACGCAACACTGCACCTGGGCATCGAGTTGCAGGCCGGCGCGCCGTCCGTTTACACCGCACTGTGTAATGACGCATCGCTGGGCGATGCCGTCACGGAAGTGGACAACAATCTGTGGATCATCGGCAGCCACATCGACCTGGCCGCTGCCGAACTTGAGTTGGCCAGCGTGAATGGCCGCGATCTCGTGCTCCGCAAAAAACTGGCACAGCTCGAATCGGTCTACGACTACGTCATCATCGACTGCCCGCCATCGATCGGCATTCTGACGATCAATGCCCTGGCCGCCGTGGATGAAGTGATCCTGCCGATGCAGCCTCACTTCCTCGCCTTGCACGGCCTGAGCAAACTGTTGCAGACCATTCACCTGATCGCCCAGCGGCTGAATCCGACATTGGCGCTGTTGGGCGTGGTTTTCTGTATGTATGAATCGGGCACACGGCTGGCTGCCGAAGTTAGCGGCGACGTCGAGCAGTTCTTCAATCAGTCGCAGGGCCAGCAAGTACCCTGGTCGGATGCCCGCGTCTTCCAAGCGAGGATCCGCCGCAACGTGCGGCTGGCCGAAGCGCCCAGTTTCGGACGTTCGATTTTCAACTACGCACCAGAGTGCAACGGTGCAACCGACTATCGAAACCTCGCCGGTGAATTGGAAACGGCCATTTCCGCCGTCGAGCGACGCGCGGCATAGCCGCTAGGCGAATGTCCGAAAGAAATCCGGTTCGATGAATCGGTATCCACTGCGGCGGATCGTCAAAGCGGCTCGACAGGTCGCCGCGGCTTTGTTAACGTTACGGGCGATCGTGTGCTGGTGGTCGGCTGCGTTCGTTGCTCGACAGCCGACGAAAAGGGAATACCGGTGAAAATCCGGGACGGCCCCGCCGCTGTGACCGGGCATTTTGAAAAGAGTTTTCCGACGCCATTGTTTTCGCGCCCGCGGCGAAAATGAGAAGGCTGCTCTCTTCCGCCCGGGAGTCAGAAAACCTGCCGGCGCGATGTTGGTTGACGGTCCTGCGAGGGACAGGGCGTCAGCGATGCGGAATGAGACGCGCACATGACTTTCGATTCTCGGTTTCCAACAGTTGATCCCGTTGTCGATGTGGCCGAAAAGTCGATTCAATCGACGCGACAGCTGATGTTTGGAATCGCCGGCAGCGCTGCGGCACATGGTGGAGCGGCGTTGCTCGTTTTCATGCCAAACTCTTTTTTTTCGGCGGCCGACTGGCATCCACCCTCACCGGGCATTCATTCGATCGAACTGGTTGCCTCGGTCGAAGGCGACGTGAAGCCGGACGTCGAGCCGGACGTCGAATTCACTAGCCACGCTGCCCCGACTCCGTTGGATTCTCAAACGGACAATTTGAGCCGTCGCGGCGATGGAGATCGCCTTGTACCGATCGTGCCCGAGGCCGCGGTCGCGGCCTTGGGCCCGGACAGCGCCCCGCAAAATTTGGGACCGGCCGCGGCTGGATTCTCGCCTCGCGAGAATCGCCGGACTGCGATTGAAACAACCCATACACCGAAGAGCCGCGAGCCTGCCCGGCGGGTGCCGGCCACCGAGGCAAAGGTCGCCGATGCGGACGCGGACGATCCCCTCAGGGACGCCGCCGTCAGCTCGCCGCCGTCGAAACCGCAGAGCGGAGCCAAGTTTGACAAAGTGCCGTCAAAACAGGTCAGTCCAAGGCCCGAATATCCGCCCGCAGCGCGGGCCGCGGGTCACGAGGGACGCGTTGTGCTGCAGGTAAGAATTGCAGCGGATGGCGGCGTCCAAACCGCTTCCGTGCATCGCAGCAGCGGTTATCGATCGCTGGACCGGTCGGCGCTGCGGACGGTGATGAAATGGCGTTTTGACCCGGCGCTGCTAGACGGCCGGCCGGTCGCCTGCGAGATCGCCGTCCCGTTCCGCTTTGAAATTGTCCAGGATCGGGGCAGGGGGAACAGCAGTCGCTGACCGCCAACCGGCTACCAGCGGACGTTGGCGCCGAAGTAGCCCGACACGCCGGGCGTTTCGAAGCCGAACACCTCCTCATAGTCCTCGTCGAACAAGTTTTCGGCGCGGAAAAACAACTGCCAAGCTTCGCTCAATTGATAGCTACCGGAAAGATTGACCGTCACAAAATCCTCCAGCGTCGTCAGTCCCGCTACGGCAAAGTCACGCCGCGGTCCGACGTAGAGAAAATACAAATTGAGCGCCGCGCGATCGCAAAAAGCACTGCGATGGATGCCGAAGCTGGCCTTGTCGCGCGGCCGCCGCAACAACTGCGTTGTGGTAGTCAAGTTCAACGGGTCGTTGTAGGTGTAGGTAAACGTGGCGTCGGTTAATCGGTCGATTTGGGCCGCCGCGGTGATTTCAACGCCGGTGACACGGGCGCGATCGACGTTGTTCAACGCGCCGAAACCGCCCGGACCGGGAACCGTCGGATCGAAGACAATCAGATCGCGAAAGTTGTTCCGAAAATATGTCGCGTCAACTTCCAGTTGACCGCCAGAAAAGCTTTGCGTCATGCCCACGTCCCAGCCTTTGCTAAACTCGGGCTGCAAGGCCGGATTGCCGACGAGGCCGAACCGCTGCGCGATGGCGGGCCCGCGGAAGCCCGTGCCGATGCTGCCGTGAACATCGGTTCCGGTAGCGGCGACGTGAAATCGTTGTGCCAGCCGATAGGTATTCGCATCGCCGGCCGTGCTGTGTTCGTCCCACCGCGCCCCGAAAGTCGTATGCGAAAAGTCGCCAAGACTAAACCGATCCTGGACGTAAAAGCCAACCAGATCGTGTGACGTTTGTGGCAGCAACGTGCTGGACGCCTCCTCTTGCAAGTAATCGACGCCGACCGTTACCACATTGTTTTCGACCAGTTTCAGGTTGGCCTGATAGTCAAATTGACGGTTCTGGCCGTTGAACTGGGGAATGCCAAAGCCCCCGGGATCGGTGTCAACGCGACTGTAATTAACCGAGTTGAAACCGACCTTCTGCTCGAAATCGCCGTCGAGCATTAGGGATTGAATCTGCAGCCGCTGAAAAAACTGCTTGAGCCGGTTTTCTCGAATCACATTGTCGACCAGAAATCCGTCAACCTCGGCATCCGCGTCGGTATAGCGAAAGACGTAATCGAGGTTGAACGCTTCGCGCGGCGTCCAGCCGAAACGACCTGAAAACGTCGCGTTATGATAGCCATCGAGTTCCCGCGCCCCCAACCGCTCCGCAACCGCCGTAATTCCATCCGTATCAAAATACGAAGCGCCGAAGGAATAATAAGAACGATGATTACCGCCGCTGAGGCCAACCCGCTCTTGGTGCGTGCCAAAACTGCCCCCCATTGCACCGGCGGTCACCGTCGCCGGCCCGTCGCCCCGCTTGGTGATGATGTGGATCACGCCGCCGATGGCGTCCGAGCCGTAAACCATGCTCTGCGGGCCGCGGACGACTTCGATTCTCTCGATGTTATCGACCGTCAG
>JAYZEI010000216.1:0-17018 GCA_036337375.1 Planctomycetota bacterium
GGGGGGACTGATGCTCTACTGTTGGGCGGTTGAGAACCCGGAAAAGGTCCGTTGCATTGTCGGCATCTATCCTGTCTGCAACATTGCGAGCTATCCCGGCTTGAAGCGGGCTTGCGGCGCCTACGGCATGACGGAGTCGGAGCTTGCCGCAAACCTGACCAAACACAATCCGGTCGACCGACTCGCCTCACTGGCCCGGGCGGGCGTACCGATCTTTCACATTCATGGGAACGTCGACAAAGTCGTCCCGCTGGATGCGAACTCCGGACTGATCGCCAAACGCTACCAGAAGGCCAACGGCAAGATGGAACTGAAGATCGCCGCAGGGCAGGGACACAATATGTGGAAAGGCTTTTTTGAGTGCCAGGAACTCGTGGACTTCACGATACGGCACGCCACAAGTGCAAGGATTCGCAATAAAAACAGCCGCTGAGCGACGACTGGCAAACTCCGGGAAAAACGAATTGAATCATTCGGGTTTTCATTGCGACATCGCTGCCGCTTACCCGTTTGCCCCTTTTCGGGTAGTGCTGGTTCCCATACGGGGAACCCAAAAAACTTGCCGTCGATTTCCCGGGTCGTCACACGGTTGAACTTCGTACCGGGTCGCGCGACAATGACGGCTCGGCTGTTTTTCGTGACGCGCGTTTTCGTGACGCGCGATTTTTGTTGACCTGCATTCCAACAGGCTAAAGGACGATCAAAATGCGAATACACGCGGCATTGGTTCTCTGCTTTTTCTGTTTCAACGGATTTGTCGAAGCGGAGCAGTGGCAGTCATTGTTTAACGGAAAAGATTTGACCGGCTGGCATCCGGTTGGCGGCCCGGCCGAGAACTGGTCCGCCAACGATGGCGTGCTGGCGTGCAACGGCCAGCCCGGCGCCCAGTGGCTCGCCACGGACAAACAGTACGGCGACTTCGAACTGGCGCTGGAGTTCAACGTACCGGAAAACGGCAACAGTGGTGTCTTTATCCGCGCGCCGAAACAAGGTGCGCCGTACGTAAAAGGCCTGGAGATCCAGGTTCTCGATGACTACGGCGACAAATGGAAAGGACTAAAGCCCGCCCAATTCACCGGTGCCATCTACGCGGTCGTCGCGCCGTCGAAACGCGCGACAAAGAAAGCGGGACAGTGGCAGAAGATGCTCATCCACTGCGCTGGACGGCGAGTTCAGGTATCGATCAACGACCAAATGGTCGTGGACGCCAACCTGGACGACTTCAGCGAAGCGGCCAAGCGGGTGACGGGCCTAACCCGTACGAGCGGCCACATCGGCTTGCAGAACCACGGAGACCAGATTTCGTATCGAAAAATCCGTCTCCGCACGCTCGCCGCAACCGCCGAGAGCGGGCGATAGGCCGATATCGGCGAGATGTCGTCGGTCGCCTACTTGGCTCTCACCAACTTCATGATCCGTCCCGACACATTCCAGTCCTGGACGTACAGGTTGCCCGCCTTGTCCCAGTACGAGCCGTGCGTGCCGTTGAAGATGCCCTCAATCCACTTGCCCTGAGGCACGTTAAAGTTTACCCGGGGCTTGGAGTTCTCCGGGTCTCCCAATACGGAAACGATGGCGTTGCTCTTATCGAGAATCACAACCCGGCCCTGCAGGTCCGGCACGGAAACGTAGTCTCCCTGGACGGCAACGGAGGTGGGCATCCCCAGGCCGGTAATGACAACGTCTAAGAATTCACCTTCAAGGCTGTAATGCAACAGTCGTCCCTTGGGCTGGTGGTTGCGATCGCAGACCAGCAGGCGGGGCGGATCATAACGCGTGTCGAGCGTCATGCCGTGGGCGGTATTGAATTGCTTGAGATCGTTCCCTTTTTCTCCGAAGTGCATCAGGTATTTTCCGGTCTTGTCGAACTTAAATATGCGGTTGCTGGCGTAACCGTCCGACAAGAAGATGTCGCCGCCCGGGGCGACGGTGATCGCCGTGGGATTGAACCTTCTCAACTTCAGTCCCGATTCTTTCGGAAACGGAAGCTTCAAGACAATTTCCCCGCTGTGAGCATTGAACTTGAATCCCTCGGCATTTGCGTTGCGGGCTCCATAAATGAACTCGCCGTCCTCTTCCTGACGGATTTCCATGTCGTGAATTCTCGAATACTTGCCGCCGAGATACTCTCGGATCACTTTGCCGTCCGGGGAAAATACAACGACTCCCTTATCCGCGCTGGTGTAAACGTTTCCCTTACTGTCGACAACGACGCCACCGTGCGTCGGCCCCAGGGCGGATTTTCCATCGGGGCGGAGCCCCCAACCGGGTACCGTGTCGAAGATCATGGGCCCGGAACCCATCCGTACCGGCTGGACCTCTGCCGCCAAGACCGGCAGCACAGTGCTCATTGCGATCGTGACAATGATACAAGACGCACAGATATAAGACGTACAACTTTTCATGGTGCTGGGCTCCCGGTCTTTCCCTTGTCGTTTGCGTAATTTCAAGCCGGCACCGCGACCGGCACAACGCCGCCGATAACCACGGCAGCGGTCGAGAGGGCTTTAGTATCCGGTTGTAGGACGCAGATTTCAACCATCCAGTCCGACTCCGCCCGACGATCGGGCCAAGAGTCGGTTTCGGACCCCGAAACTTGGGCCGCAAAATTCGCTGGAAACTCCTCGGCATAACACCGAGAAAACCGGTTACCGGGTGTTCGGTGGCCGCTGCGGTCCAAGAAACAAGACCGTTTTTAGGACGATTACGTTGCGAGGCATCAGCGGGAATTCGTCGAGCGGCGATCCGCGTTTGAGGGCCTCTTTGCCTACAAATGTTGCTGCGGGCGGAGCGGGCCGGGGTCGGAGGCCGACGCCGACGGGGGCCGAGGCAGGCTGAAATTCACCTTACAACTTCGGCAACGATTACCGGGCGGCGCCGTTTCGAAGGACTTGTTTCGAAGGACTTATCGACTAACCTTCTCGAAAAGTCATCTGCGTTCCGACAGGAAAGTTCCGTTGCTGGCTACGCCAATCAGCGGTCGGAACGGTGAACCGGCGGCACACCGCGCCCGGCGGCATGGATACCAGGCCAAGTTTAGGCCGATCGAATACGAATCTTCCTGCTGTGCCGTCGGTTGACCTTCTTCGGCAAAGACATAAGTTACACCGCCTTCCAGCGCAACGGAGTCATTGACCGGCAGCCAAAACTCAGCGCCCATCAAGCCGTCGCCCTCGCCGCTCGGACCGGCGAAAACCCGCCACTCGCCATCACAGAGCAAAGCCCGGCGGAGGAATACCGTGTAGTAGTCGTTCGGCCCCAGCTTAAACGGATCATCGCCTCGCAAGGACGGAACCGCGTCGTCTTCGCCGATACGAAACGCCGCCATAACGCCGACCTCGTTGCCGCACCAGCCGAAGCGGCTCACTTCCATCCGCAACTGGCCGATGTCGGCCTGGTAATAGTAATCGTCAACCATCTGGTCGTAAACGAGCCCGCATTGCCAGGGCGAATGCTCATCGGCCCGCTTGAACAGTCCGGCTGTCATAAAGACCTGCTCACGGGGATCGTCGTGAAAGTTACCGTCCGCGACATGACCGTTCAAATTGCTTTGAACAAACCGCATGCCGAACTGCATGCCAACCGTATGGCAATATGAACGGCAGTCAAACAGCGGCAACGGCGCGGAGATGTTGAAGCCCTCGCTGAACCCAAAGCTGCCGTTCACGCCGTTGTCGACCGGCCCCTTGAAGCCCTGCACGCCCAGCATGATCGACGTATGAAAAATTGACGACCACGGAGAATAGGGACCGTAACCTCCGGTCCCGCAAGCATCGCAGCTGCCGCATCCGCCGCAATCGCCGCCCCAGTGGCCGAGCGGATCGTCGCCAACCGCCTCGGGTTCGATCGACAAACCCGGGGGAACAACTTCCGCTTCGTCCGGTGTCGAGACAAAATACCCATTGGGCCCGGGAGACCTTCCCTGCTGCCAGTGCTGCCCGCCGCGCGGCGGAGATCCCGGATACACGCCTTGATGCCGTGAGTACAGCGGGTGCGGATGCCAGGGCGGTGTGTAGGCCGGGCCATTGTAGGCAACCTGACGATTCGCACGACGCGGTGCCGACGGTGATTGAGTACTAACCTGCGCGCCCTCATAACCACCTTCATCTCCGAATGGATTCCGTGCCGCTCCGCCGTACGCAGTCGATGAGTTACGGGTTATCGGTTTGGAATCTCGCGTTGCCGCGGCGTGCAGCGTCGTTGGTGAGTCATCACCATCCGGATTTGCCGGCCTGGATTCAACCGTCGAGGTGGATGGCTTTTGATTTGCGGAACCGGCACTCGCCTTGGCGGCGGATCGCGTGTTGGCTCTTGCCGCTTCTGGACGCCGCCAATCGAGATCTTTTGCTGTAAGGGCACTGGTAGCTAGCACGATACTCGCGCCGAGCAGGGTTCGCCGAAACACGCCCGGGGTGTGAAGCTGAAATCTCATCTGACTTGCCTTTTTAAGGATCGAAGTTTGGTAGTTGATCAAAAACAAACCGTATCTGCACTCCTTCCCCCCGTGAGCCAATACGCGACAACGTAGATATCGGAAGCGATACAACCCAAACTTCCGTCAAAATCGGCGAAACGAGAAAAGTCGGCCTAAACGACGTGACTTCGCAAGGATTGGTCTAAATCGTCGCGAAGGTCCGCGAAATCTTCGAGGCCTACCGAGATGCGAATCAAGCTATCGGTGATGCCATGCGCGGAGCGGTCGGCCGCGTCATAGCTGGCGTGCGACATGGACGCCGGTTGCTCGATCAAAGATTCGACCGCACCGAGACTGACCGCGAGACGAAACAACTCGGTCGTCTCGACGACCCGCTTGGCGGCGGCGAAGTCACCCGCCACCTCAAACGAAAGCATCGCGCCAAACTGACCGTCCATTTGCCGCGCCGCAACCGCATGGCCCGGATGCCCGTCGAGGCCGGGATAGAAAACGTGCCGAACTTGCGGATGCCCCACCAGGAATTCCGCCATGCGTGCGGCCGTCCGGCACTGCTCGCGGACGCGCAATTCTAACGTCTTCAGCCCGCGAGCACAGAGAAACGATTCGATAGGGCCCATCACTGCGCCCGTGGCGTTTTGGATGAAATACAGGCGATCGAAAAGTTGCTGTTCGCGAACAACCAACGCGCCGCCGACCAGATCGCTGTGCCCGCCAAGGTACTTTGTCGCCGAATGCATCACGATGTCGGCCCCCAGTTCAAGCGGCCGCGTCAAAACTGGCGTGGCAAAGGTACTGTCCACGCCCAGCAAGATGCCGCGCTGACTGGTTAGCTGGGCGCAAGCGGCGATATCCGTGATGGACATCAGCGGGTTGCCCGGACTTTCGATCCACAGCAGTTTGGTTCTCTCTGTGATTGCCGCTTCAACCGCCGATAAATCGTGTGCCGGCGCGAGTGTCACTCCGATGCCGCTGCGGTCAATGATCTTGTTCAACAATCGGTACGTGCCGCCGTAAATGTCCGTGCCCGCGACGACGTGATCACCGCTGGAGAGCAACATCGTTGCAGCGTGGATCGCCGACATACCGGTGGAAAATGCCAGGGCTCCGCAGCCGGATTCTAAGGAGGCCAAGGTTGTTTGAAGCGCCTTGCGTGTTGGATTACCGCTGCGGGAATAATCGAATTCGCCCCATTCGCCGGCGCCCGGTTGCACAAAAGTCGATGCCATGTGCACGGGCGGAACCACGGCCCCCGTTTCCGGGTCCGCCTGATTTCCAACGTGAATTGCGCGGGTACGAAAATGCATGTATCTATGGCCTGACCGCCGCAGGTCGAAGGAAAGACTCAAACGTGGTCAGCGTACTCCCTGCGATGCCGGAGGGTGGCGAAGTTCAATATTCAAAGTTGTTTTCAACCGGCCTCGAGGGCCTGCTCCAGATCGGCGATGAGGTCTTCGGTGTTTTCGACGCCACAGGAAATCCGGATCATGTTGTCGGGGATGCCGAATTGCCTCCGCTCTTCGGCCGTACATTCGTAATAGCTCATCACCAACGGCTGCTCGATCAGCGACTCGACGCCACCCAGGCTTGGCGCTATCCGTGGAATCCGAACGGCATCCACAACGGCGGCGGTCTGCCGCCAGTCCGCGTCTTTGACCAGAAAGGTAACCAATCCCCCGAATCCGCGCATCGTGCTGCGGGCGAGTTCGTGTTGCGGGTGGCACGGCAGACCGGGGTAATACACTTTTTCAATGCGCGAGTGACCGTCCAGAAACTCGGCAACCGCCAGGCCGTTCGCGTTATGCCGCTGCATCCGTAGTTCGAGTGTTTTCAGGCCGCGGGACAGCAGGTAGATATTATGCGGTGAATTGATCGCGCCCATGATGCCCCGCAGATTGCGCACCGGCTCGAGTGCTTCGCGGCGGCCCAAGATTGCACCGGCCAGTAAATCGTTGTGGCCACCCAGATATTTCGTCGCCGAATGCAGAACATAATCGACACCGGCATCAATCGGCCGCAGGTTAGCGGGAGTGGCCAGCGTGGCGTCGATCAAGGTTTCGACACCGTTGCGTTGGCCGATTTCCACAAACCTCTCTAAATCGACGATGCTCAAGTGCGGATTTGTGGGTGACTCGCTGACCAGCAACTTGGTCTTCGGCGTGATGGCCGCTTCCATCGCATCGAAGTCGCAAGCCGGTACCTGTCGTGTCACCACACCAAATCGCGACAAATGCTTTGAGCAGAATTCCCGACTGCGGTGGTAGCATTCGTCAAAAAAAATAATCTCGTCGCCGCCCTTTAACTTGGCCATCAGCAAACCGACCAGCGCCGCCATCCCGCTGGAGAACAGCAGACTGGCCTCGGCGCCGTCGAGGGCGGCCAACTTTTCCTCGACGAATTTCTCCGCCGGATTGCCATACCGGCCATATTCCTCGCGAGGCTGCTTTTGTTCGATGTAGTCGATCACCGACTGCGTGTCGGGAAAAGTAAATGTCGAAGCGCAGAAAATCGCGTCCGTGATCGCGTCACCGAACTTCTGCCGGATCTCGCCCGCATGGACGGCCAGCGTCGAGACGCCGCTGCCGGCAGGTTTCACGTCGGCCGCCGACGCGGAACGGTCTTGTCGTTGTTCTGTTTTCAAGGATCCAACTCCGAGGCCAAATTTATGCAAAATTTGTTGAGGACGAACAGGCAACAAAAAAGCCGCGACGGGAAACCAGTTCACCGCGCGGCTTTTTTCGCACCAAAAGTAAATCGCTGGGTGGGAAACCCCTCGCCAACGATGGCTCTTTAGCAGAATAGGCTGCAAGCGGCCGCAAATCCCGTTTCGCGCATTGTAGTCGACCTGCGTCGCGGAAACAACTATCCGGCCAAAACTCTGTTGTTTTTTCGGCCCGCCGCCCCCGCATAACCCTCATCACCAGTTTTGGTTCGCGTGGCGCCACCAGTTGTAAAACTCTCTGCAATCCCGGCAACGTGTAATCGTCGTGGTGAAAAAGCGTCGCGAAACCGCCAGATCCACGGCCAGACCGTGGACGGTTGTTGCAGGCTCCAGCTAAAATGGAAGGCATGGGTTTGGGGACGCCACGTTCGCGGGATCGTAAAATGCCTCACTTTTCAAGTTTGTCAATGTGCCGGATCCGACAACCGGATTCGCGAATTGTTGTCGCCTGTCTGCTTTGCGTCTTCGCAGCAGTCCCCGCCGGCCGGCAAATTACGCTTGCCCAAAATCCTAACAGCGGCGGGCCGACGACCGTTGAGCCCCCGTTGGAATCCGATTCCCGGATCACCGAACTGATTCGCCAACTCGGCGCTCCCTCGTTCGGGCAGCGACAGCGGGCCAGCCGACAACTGCAGGCTATCGGTGTGACCGCAAAGCCGGCGCTGGTGCAAGCGCTGCAGCACAACGACGCGGAAATTCGATCACGCGCTCGGCGGATTCTGCTGGCCGTTCTGGATACCGACTTGCAGCGGCGGATTACCGCTTTCGCCGCCGATCCAAGCGACCAGCGGGCAACCAGCTTGCCGGGCTGGCGACTTTTCAAAGAAACTGCCGGCACCAGCGCGGTGGCCCGACGCATCTACTTGGAAGCCGTCCGCGCCGAACCCGTCCTGTTGGAGTCCATCGAACAAACATCGCAGACCGCCGGCGCCACACTGACCTCCCGCGCCATGACGCTGCACGAACGGTACATTCGCAATCCCATGTACCGGGGTATTGCAGATTCCATCGAAGCCAGTGAGTCGAGCGTCTGTGCGCTGTTGCTGGCAACGATGAATCCCGATGTGGTTCTCGACGAGCAGGTTGCCACAAAGATCTATCAACTCGTCCAACACGCCGGACTTCGGCAACATCTAGATGCCGGCCCCCGCCGCGATCCGATGCGGCGATTGGTCGGCAGCTTCATTGAAACAACCGCCGAACTGCAATTGGCCTATCAGACAATCTGGCTCGCCATGCATCACAATTTGAAAGAAGGGCTGGTTCCGGCCATTTCGCTCGTGGAGCGCCGTGATCGCCAGCCTTATATGTTGCAAAACGCTTTGTTGTGCGTGGGCAAATTAGGCGACCGCCGACATCTCGGGTTGGTCGAATCGCTGCTCGAGGATGAAACGCCCGTCGATGGCCGTATCGCCAACGCTAGCCGGCCTCAAATCCGTGAAATTGCTCTGGCCGTGTCGATCCACCTGGCCGGTCAGGATCCCAAGTCGTTTGGCTATTCCAAACTTCAACTGAGCACGCAAACGCTGTTTCAAGCCAGTACATTGGCGTTCGCATCGGCCCCGATGCGCGAGCAGGCGCTCGAAAAATGGCGGATTTGGCGGGCGCGACATCCGCAGTAATGCGGGCTGCAGTCGTCAACCATGTCGTAGTTTGCTTGCCAGCAACACAAATCTTGTCGTATATTTGTCGGGCAACAGAATCCGCGTGTCGTGATTCGACGGACGAAGCCCGCCTTCGCTTATCCTATGCGACTAGAATCCGAACCGAACTCGTCTGCCTCACCGGCAGCCAGCGATGCGGCGAGCAATCAAGGTATTCGCTACTGGCCCGTACTGGCTAATCTCTTACTCACAACTGCTGCGCTGCTGTACATCTGGCTTCAGCACGACGGCCAACGCGCCGATCTGGTCATTGCAACATTTTCCGTGGCGACTGTGTCGTCAATTTGGTTTCTCATTTGGCTGCTTTTCCGTTCACGGATTTCGCCCCGTCCAAAGTGGATCACGTTTTCGATCATCTGCGTTTTGGCCGCCGCCACCGCCGGCAGCTTTAAGATCAAGGGATATACAGGCGATCTCGTTCCGATCCTCCGATTTCGCTGGTCCGGGGGTTCTGGCTCCGGCCGCGCCAATTTAAACGGAACATCTGCGAAGAGCAAAAGGTTGGTTGAGAGGGCGTTTGATCCGGCAGATTACCGCTGGCCCCAGTTCCTGGGACCCGAGCGGAACGGTGTCGTGCGAAATCTGAAACTTGATCCGGATTGGAAATCTCGGCCACCCATCGAAATCTGGCGGCGGGCAATTGGTGAGCAAGCGGGATTTTCATCGTTCGCAGTTGATGCCGAGCGAGTGTTCACGCAGCAACAAGAAGGCGAACGGGAACTGGTTGTTTGTTACGACCTACAAACCGGAGCTCAACGGTGGAAATATTCACATGCGGCACGGTATGAATCGGAATTGGGAGGCGTCGGCCCACGAGCGACGCCGGCGGTCAGCGTCGGCCGCATCTACGCCTATGGCGCGACGGGGATTCTCAGTTGCCTTGATGCCAACAGCGGAAAAATGATCTGGCGGCGCAACGTCGTGGACGAACATACGGCGGAGGTCTTGGAATGGGGGAATAGCTGCTCGCCACTGCTTTTCGAAAATCTTGTCATCGTCAGCACCGGCGCACGAGGAAGCGGCAGCTCGACGAGCGACAATTTCGCCACCTTGGCGGCATACGACAAGACCACGGGTGACCCCGTCTGGTCTACCGGAAGCGACAGCGCCGGCTACGCGTCACCGGTTTTCTTACGGTTGGCGGGTGTTCCACAAATTGTCATGGTGAACGCGGGCAGTGTTACAGGACACGAGCCGAAAACGGGAGTTGTGCTTTGGACAACCGACCTGGAAGCCGATTCTCCAAGCGTTTCGCAACCGGTCGCCTGTGCGGACGATCGGCTGTTGATCTGCAAAGGCTACGGCGTCGGCGGCAAGCTAATCCAAATCCTGCGCCACGGCAGTGGAGCATTCGAGGCGGTAACTCAATGGAAATGGCCGCGCGTGATGCAGACCAAATACACCAGTGCCGTAATTCACGGGGGCTACGCTTACGCACTGAGTGACGGCAAGCCCGAGTGTATCGACGTCGCCACCGGCAAGCGACGCTGGAAAGCGCGCGGCGATTACAACCACGGGCAGATTTTGTTGATCGGCGATTTGATTTTGGTGCAGTGCGAAGGCGGGGACGTCGCACTGGTTGAAGCGAATCCCAAAAAACTGGTCGAAGTCGCACGATTTTCCGCATTTGACTACCGCACTTGGAATTCCCCGGTTGTGGCCGGCAATCTTCTCTTGGTCCGCAACGATCAGGAAATCGCCTGCTTTGCCCTGCCGATGATTTCGGTGCCAAACGCCGTTAAGCGGTAATTCGGGCAGTCACCTCTTGCTTTTTGCGGCAATTCCTCCAGTATTATCCCAGTCCGTAGGTTGTTCCCTTCGCTAACAAACCGAGCCGAGAAAAGGGCGTCAAATGCCGACTCGCACAATTCCCATGACACTGCTGTCCGAGATGGTCGACGGCCAGCAGGGCGACATGTTTCTGTTGATGACGTCGAAGGAATCTCTCCAGACCAAGGACGGACGGCCGTATTGCAAAGTCGGTTTTCGAGATGCCGGCCGCGAGGTATTGTTTCCGATCTGGGAAGATTCGCAACAGATGACCGCGTGCCGCGACGAGTGGGAACCCGGTAATTTCTACAAAGTCCGCGCTTTGTTTTCGGAAACTCAATACGGTCCGCAACTCGACATAAAACAAATCCGCGAAGTCGCGCCAGCCGACGAACGAGACGGCTTCGACCCGCTCATGTGCATGCCGCAATCGCGATTTGATCCCGACACAATGTTCGAGGAACTTATGGCGATCATCAAACAAATCAAGGACAAACCGCTGCAAAAACTGGTCGTCGAAATTCTCACCGATAATCGCGAGGCATTCACGATGTTCCCGGCCGCCTCGCGCAACCACCACGCATACAGTGCCGGGTTAATCGAACATGTCTTGAGCGTTACGGAAACAAGCGTCTATCTGGCCGAAAAATATATTGAGTATTATTCCGATATGCAGCCGCCGCTGAACAAGGACATCGTCATTGCCGGCGCCGTGCTGCACGACATTGGAAAATTGCTCGAGTACGATCTAAAACCACATGGAGCTGATTACTCGGCTCCGGGCCAATTGGTCGGGCACGTATTGCAGGGCCGCGACATGCTGCGCGAAGCGGCGAACGATTCGGACATCGACGACGAGACCCTGCTGCGGTTGGAGCACATCATCGTTTCGCATCAGCGGCTGCCGGAATGGGGCGCCCCGAAACCGCCCATGACACCCGAAGCGCTGATCGTTCACTTCGCCGACGACACGGACGCCAAATTCAACATGATGTATGCCGCGCTGCAGGACGAGGATAGCGAAGCGCCGTTTACGTCGAACAAAAATCCACTGCGGCTTCGAATCTATCGAGGCCGTTAGCTGGCCGCAGCCGCTGGTCGCCGGCCCGCTGAAATGCGGAGACGAGTGAGTTTGAACATCGTCTACTCACCTGCTTGCGGTTCGTGCTTGAGAACTCGACAGTTGTGGCGATAAGCCGTCAGACGCCCGGCGTTTCGTACGAATTCGTTGGATCCTCGCCCCGAGCGACACCAGTTTGTCTTCAAACGACTCGTACCCGCGATCGATGTGGTGAATGCCGCGGACCACCGTCCGACCGCGTGCCGCCAATCCGGCCAACACCAGCGCCGCGCCGCCCCGCAAATCGCGGGCAACAACGGTAGCACCCCGCAGCCGGCGGCGATCGCCGCCAATATAGGTGGTCGCGCCCAATCGTTCGATCCGCGCTCCCAATCGCTCCAATTCCGCCAGGTGCAACCAGCGTTCGGGAAAAACTTCGTCTCGAATCATGCTGTGCCCTCGCGCGCAGGTCGCCAGGGCCGTCAACAGCGGCTGTACATCCGTCGGCACTCCCGGATAGGGACTTGCAACCATGTCGAACGGCCGCACCGTTCGCCACGATTGAATTCGTACCGCACCCACGCTCTCGCGGACCGCCACGCCCGAGTCGACGAGTATTTCAATCACACTTTTCAAATGCTCTGTGTCGCATCCTTGAATCACAACCTGACCGCCGCACATCGCGGTGGCGATCATCAACGTCGCGGCGTCGATTCGATCGGGGATGATCTGGTAGCCGGAGGGACTTTCCTCAAGTCGTTGTCCAAGTCCGTCCACGCCGGCGACTTCGATCGTCGACGTCCCCAAGCCTGAAATTTGCGCGCCGAGCGACGCCAGAAAATTCCCGACGTCGGCAATTTCCGGTTCGCGAGCAGCGCCGCGAATCACCGTACGGCCACGAGCGACCGACGCGGCCGCGAGCACGTTCACCGTCGCCGTCACGGACGAGCCCCGCGGTCCCGCCACAGTCACATCCGCGCCGCGCAGTTGATGGCACTGCGCAATCACGTTTCCCCGCTCGACGTGTATGCGGGCACCCAGCGTTTCGAGGCCCTTAAGATGAAGACCGACGGGCCGATCTCCCAAATTACAACCGCCCGGCAACGCGACCACAGCCCGGCCGCGCCGCGCGAGCAACGGACCGAGCACGCAGAAACTCGCCCGCATGCGGCCGACGTAGCGGTACCCAGCGCGATTTTTCCGATCGTCGATCGTTCGCACGCGAAGCGTCTGGTGGTCTTCAAACTGGGACCACACTCCAACGCCGCGCAGCACTTGACGCAATGTATCGACGTCACGCAGTCGGGGCACACGGCACAAGCGGACGTCGTCCGCGAGTATCGATACCGCCATAATCGGCAACGCCGAATTTTTGGCACCGCCGATTCGTACGGTACCGTTGAGCGGCCGGCCGCCGGCAATTTGAAAAACAGATTTTTGCATGCTGTATTGGAACGGCGGGGCACTGCCAAGCCGCGACCGATCGACTCAGTCGAAAGCCGACTCGCCCAGTTTTGCTTTCACGACACGCTCGTGCCCGGCCAAATCTTTCACAATTTCGCACGACTGCCATTTGCCGCTGGATTCAACGACGGCGCAAACGTCGTCGGCAATCATCGGGCTAATTTCGAAAATCAACCATCCCGCTGTCTTCAATAATCCGGCTGATTGATCGACGAGTCGCTCGATGACTTCGGTACCGCGGACGCCGGCAACAAGTGCTTCACGCGGTTCGTGCTCCCGAACTTCCGGAGAGAGTTCTGAAAACTCATCCACGGTGACGTACGGGGGATTACTGACAATGAAGTCAAACGGCCCGGCGGCGGACAGTCCGGCCAATAGGTCGCTTTGACAAAAATCAATTCGATCCGTGACGTGATGCGCGTCGGCGTTGCGGCGGGCAACGTCCAGCGCTTCGGCGCTTGTGTCCACCGCGGTCACGCGGGCATTTTCCAAATGCCTTGCCGCACAGATTGCGATGACGCCGCTGCCGGTGCCAATATCGGCGAGGTGTAGCGTTCGATTCGTGTTATTTTGCTCCCTAATCAAATCCAACAAAGCCACGACCACAAATTCTGTTTCGGGGCGAGGAATGAGCACGTCGGGGGTCACCTGAAACATCATCGCGTAAAACTCGCGACGACCAACCAGGTAGGCCACCGGCATTCCCTCGGCGCGGCGGCGCACTAATTCTCGGAAGGCCACGCGTGTCTGTTCGTTGGCAACTTCATCGAACGTCGTGTACAGTTCGATCCGCTGACAACTACAGGCTTCAGCTAAAAGAACTTCGGCATCAAGCCGCGGACTATCGAGACCGTTCTGGGTGAAGTAGTCCGCGGTCCAGTTCAATAACCGGCCGATGGTCCAGTTGTCCGTTTTGGGCATCGCATGCACTCCTCTCCCCCGACGGAGAGAGGCTAGATTTTATTGGAGCAATCCGTTAGCCAATTAAAGTTCTGCGTCTTTCGTCCACTCCTGCTCATGCCGGGAAGGGAGCGGCCTCAAATTGCCGCTACCATTAGCCCGCCCCCATCGAACTACGCAGCGCCTGGCGGTCATGTTCAATCAGCGCTTCGGTCACCTTCGACAGGTTGCCGGCCAGTACATCGTCAAGTTTGTACAACGTCAAATTAATTCGGTGGTCGCTGATGCGATTCTCCGGAAAATTGTAAGTTCGAATTCGCTGGCTTCGATCCCCGGATCCGACCAACGTCTTGCGATAGTCCGAACGTCGCTGGGCCTCCTCTTCGCGCTTGCGTTCGTAAATTTTGGTTTTCAGCAACCGCAGCGCCCGGGCCAGATTCTTATGTTGGCTGCGTTCGTCGGAACATTGAACGATGATCCCCGACTCCGCGTGGTGCAACCGCACGGCCGAAGCGGTCTTGTTGACGTGTTGGCCGCCGGGACCGGCACTGGCGGCGTAACGCTCGACTTCATAATCCTCCGGCTTCAATTTGACTTCGACGTCCTCTGGTTCCGGCATCACGGCGACAGTCGCGGCAGAAGTGTGAATGCGGCCCTTGGCTTCGGTTTCCGGGACGCGCTGCACCCGGTGGCCTCCACTTTCGTACTGCAGTTCACGATAGACGCCCTCGCCCTCAATGGCGAGCGTGATTTCTTTGAAGCCGCCAAGTTCCGTCGGGTTGGCGCCGAGCAATACTGTTTTCCAACCTTTTATTTCCGAGTACTTCTTATACATTTCGTACAAGTCGCGGGCAAATAGTGCGGCTTCGTCGCCGCCCGTGCCGGCGCGGACTTCCATAACGCACCGCGTCCGATTGGAATCCTCACCGCCGACCGTCATGTCAAGCAAGTTGTTCCAAATCACTTCGCGCTGGGACTTTAATTCCGGCAGTTCTGCCTCGGCCAACTCGCGCATTTCAGCATCGTCACCGTCGATCATTTCCTGCGCGTCGAGAATTTGCTCATTGAGGTTCTTAAAGCGGCGGTACCTGTTCGCCATCTTTGCCAGCGAACCGTGCTCCCGCGAGACTGCGGCGACCCGTTGCGGATCGGACAGCACACTTTGGTCGATGAGCTGTTTTTCCAACTCCTCAAATCGTTCGAGTTTTTCATCAAGCATTTCGCGCATGATTCGGCCGCGCAACGGAGGAAAATAAATCAGGGGGGAAACCGCACGTAAAGAATACCAAATCCCTTTGGTCGGCGCGGATGGCAGTCCGGCTAATATTCGCCGGCACAGCTAAGAATCTGCATCCTTGGCGGCATTTTTACCGCCCCGTTTGAGGCTGGCGTACCCCGCGGCAAACTTACTCTTGAATTTTTCGATGCGGCCTTCCGTGTCGACAAACTTCTGCTTGCCGGTATAAAACGGGTGGCAGACATTGCAAATATCGACCTTCAGTTCCGGTCGCGTGCTGCGGGTGGAAAAGGTATTACCACACCCACAGGTAACGGTTGTATCGAAATACTTAGGATGGATGTCTTTTTTCAAGTGTGCGTCCTTCCCCAAGGCAAAGAATCCCGGTTGCTGCAGACGTGAAACTATAGCCACAATACGGTGAACCAACAAGCCCCGTGGCTTGTCACTGCCGTCGGACCGCCGGCCCCGGATTACCCACTCAAGCCCCAAACGCCGCGAACTTTCATGTCCTTTTTTCGTCCAGAAATCGATGCGATGGCCGGTTACCAGGCCGGCGAACAGCCGCAGGGCGGGAAGTTCATCAAACTCAACACGAATGAAAATCCCTATCCTCCCTCGCCCGTCGTTCAGCGTGCGATACAGGTGGTTTTGAAGAATGATCTGGCCCGCTACCCCGATCCGCTGGCCGAAGCCTTTCGGGCCCGCGCCGCCGAGTTGTTCGGCGTTTCGCCCGATTGGATTCTCTGCGGCAATGGAAGCGATGATATTCTGACGATTGTGACCCGGGCCTTCGTTGGCGAAGGCCAACGGCTGCGGATTCCGCACCCCAGTTACGTACTTTATCGGACACTTGCCGAAATCCAGGGTGCGCACTGCGACGAAATCACGTTCAACCAAGATTGGTCGCTGGACAATCGTTTTTCCTCGCCGCTCGAAGGGTTGCGGCTGGCATATTTGCCAAATCCAAATAGTCCATCCGGAACGCTCCTGCAACCGGCACGGATCAACGAACTCGCCACAGCTCTGCCCTGTCCCTTACTGGTCGACGAAGCGTATGTTGATTTCGCGGATGTGAACTGTATCCGGCTGGTCGCCGAAAATGAAAAAGTTTTGGTGTCGCGAACGCTCAGCAAATCGTATGCATTGGCCGGATTGCGATTTGGCTATGTCGTCGCCCAACCGCACATTATCGAGGGACTGACAAAAGTAAAGGACTCTTATAACTGCGACGCGGTTTCGATCGCCGCTGCTACTGCCGCAATTGACGATCAGGATTGGCTGCGCGAGAACCGCGCCAAGATCATCGCGACCCGCCAGGGCCTCGAAGACGGCATGCGGAACCGCGGATTTGAAGTCACGCCATCGCAAGCGAACTTCGTTTGGTGCACCCATCCCGAAATCGCGGCCGAATCGGTGTATCAGCGGCTCAAGTCCCAACGCATTCTCGTTCGCTACATGAACTTCGATGGTTGGGGCGATGGCCTCCGCGTGAGTGTTGGCACCGACCAACAGGTTGACGCCATGCTGGCCCTGCTCGATGACATCACCTAGCGCCCGCTTTCTTGAAAGTCATTTGTGCCGGTCGAAACCAACGAAGCAGATACTCAAGCGGCGGCACAACCGCTACAGCCCCGCATCGATGTGGTCGCCTCGCTGGCCCTACTGGCAAGCGTCCTGTGTTGGGGTGCGGTGCCCGTTTTGCTCCGAGACCTGAAGGACTCGATCGGCCCTTGGTCGGCAAACGGCTTGCGCTATAGCATGGCTGC
>JAYZEI010000217.1:0-7660 GCA_036337375.1 Planctomycetota bacterium
GTTTGTGGCCGGCGAGCCAGAGAAGAAGCGGTCCGCAGCCATTGATCGCTTGCTGGCGTTGGACGGTTACGGCAACAATTGGGCGAATTACTGGAGCGACGCGATCGGTTATCGCCAGCAAGAGCCGGAACTGACGTTTCACGATTACGGTCCGTTTAAGAGATGGCTTGTCGAGCGATTCAACAGCGGGACGCCCTGGAACGAAGTCGCCTTTCGAATCCTCACCGCGCAAGGCAAAGTCGGCCAAAATCCCGAGACCACATTTATCGCCTTCCATCAGGGCGACGCGCATCGACTGGCTGGCGAAACGACCCGGATTTTCCTCAGCATCAAGATCGCCTGCGCCGAGTGCCACGACCATCCCTTTGTGGACATGCCGCAAGAAGCGTTTCACGGCATCGCGGCGTTCTTCGCGCGGACGGAAGCCAAAGTTTCAAAGCTCGACAGCAACGGCATCGAGATTAAAAGCAAGGGTAAGGGCGAGCAGAAAATACCCGGAAAGAAAAGCGAAATGCCGCCGACGCCGTTGGATGGCGATCCGCTGGAACTGGGTGCCGGCGATCTTGCCCGTCGCGCGGCGCTCGCACACTGGGTCACCAGTGGCGACAATCCGTATTTCGCTCGCGCTTACGTCAATCGTATTTGGTCGCGGCTGATGGGCCGTGGGTTCGCTGAGCCGGTCGACGACTTCGGGGAGAACACTTTTTTCGCGTTGCCGGAAATTCACGACGCGGTGGCCGATCATTTCGTTGCTGCGGGCTACGACCACCGCGAACTGTTTCGGCTGTTGATGAACACGCGAGCCTACGGCCGGGCGCTGACAAAATCAGCCACTGCCGACGGCGAATCGCCGGCCGCCGCGATCACGAAACCGCTGCGCGGCGACGAAATTTTCGATTCGCTGGTGACCGCCATCGAACTGGAAAACATCACGCCGCCGCGCGAGAAGAAAACCGCCGCGGTGCGATTTCCGCCGTTGGCCAAGAGTACGCGGGACCTGGTGAACGCGGCATTCGGCTACGACCCATCGTTTCCCGACAAGCTCGTCCTGCGGACGATGAAGCAGGCGATGTTCATGATGAACAACCGGCAATTGCACAAGGCCATCGACGCCGCGGCGGAGACGGAAACGTTTCTGGCCAAACTCGTCGCGGGAGAAAGCGATAACGAAAAGGCCATCACGCGGCTTTACCAACACGTGCTGGCCCGCCGCCCGACCGAAAGCGAGTTGAAGATTTTGCTGGCCCACGTCGAAAAAGTAAACGATCGCCCTGCGGCGTTTGAAGACGCGCTTTGGAGTCTGCTTAATTCGGCGGAGTTTACAACAAGGAAATAATCGATCAACGCCAAGCCGCTGCCGCCGGCCTAAGTGGCGGCGATAGTGGCGGCGATAGAGACGGCGGCCGGGGTCGCCCAACAACCGAGAGAAGATGAACACGATTCGACCATTCCTGAGCGTCGGCACGACCCGCGACGGCGTCGTCAGCCGCCGCGGTTTTCTCAAACAGCTAACGGCCGGCGGCGCTTCGGCCGGCGCGATGACGCTCGGTTGGCGGGACATGCTGATCGCCAGCGCGGCCGAGTTGCGGAAGCGGGGCAAGTCGATGATCTTGCTGTGGATGGACGGCGGACCGAGCCAGTTCGAAACGTTCAACCCGAAACCGGGCTCCAAAAATCAGGGTCCGGCTAAGACGATTCAGACTGCGATCCCGGGCGTCGAGTTTGCCGAGTACTGGCCGCAGACCTCCCAGGTGCTCGACAAGATTGCGCTGATCCGTTCGATGAACAGCAACGAAGCGGATCATTTTCGCGCGATCAAGCTGGTTCGCACCGGCTATCCGATCAACCCGACGCTGGCGTATCCCACCTGGGGTTCGGTGGTGGCCCACGAGCGTTTCGATCCACAGTTTGAACTGCCGGCATTCGTCCGCGTCGGCAGGCCGCGAATCAAAACCCGCGACGTCAACAGCGGCATGCTCGGCGCGAAGTACGAGTCGTTTAAAGTCGATGAGCCCGGCCGGATCCCCGACAACGTGTCGCCGACCGTTGACGTGGAGGTGCTCCGCCGCCGTCTCGCACTGACCGACGAATTGGACGAAGAGTTCGCCCGGGCGGGCGGCCGCAGGGCGGTTGATGAAAAACAGGCCGTGTACGACCGGACCTCGCGGTTCGTGCTCAGCCCAAAAGTAGAGGCCTTCGATCTATCGCACGAACCGGACAAACTGCGGGAGGCCTACGGTCGCAATTCGTTCGGCCAGGGCTGTCTGCTGGCCCGCCGGTTGGTCGAACAGGGTGTCAGCTTTGTCGAAGTCTTCAGCACCGGCGGTAAGAAGGATGCCGGCTGGGACACCCATTCAAAGGGATTTGAAGACACGCCGCATCTGTGCGGCGAAACGGACCCGGCGTACGCCACGCTGTTGACCGACATGGCCGACCGCGGCCTGCTCGAAAACACGCTCGTCGTCTGGATGGGCGAATTCGGCCGCACGCCGAAGCTCAAAAAAGACGGCGGCCGCGACCACTATGCCAAGGGCTGGATCACCTGCCTCTCCGGCGCGGGCGTCAAAGTCGGTCAAGTGATCGGCGCGACGGATAAAGACGGCACGAAAGTGACCGAACGGCCGGTTGGTGTCCAGGATTTGTTCGTGACTTTTTGCCACTTCCTCGGGCTGGATCCCCGTCACGAATACAAGACCGCCGAAGAGCAGCCGACCCAACTGGTCAAGGGCGGCGAGTTGGTGCGGGAATTGCTGTAGGGCGTTTTCGCCGGGAGGCCGCGGCCGACTGTACGCAAACGTCGCCTTGTCGGCGGATCGCGGTTGCCGCACGGCAAGCAAACAATGCGAATGAAGAATCGTCCTCCGTCATAGAAGGCAGTTATGCGAATTGTGGTTGCAGGCGGACACGGTCAAGTTGCCAGGCTGTTGCACCCGCTACTGAAGGCCCGTGGTCATGAAGTCCGGGGGCTGATTCGTAATTCGGATCAAATAAGCTCGGTGCGGAGAGCAGGGGCCGAACCGGTGCTCTGCGATCTGGAAGCGGGCGACGACGTCGCTTCGGCAATTTCGGCGGCGGACGCAATCGTCTTTGCCGCCGGTGCCGGCGCGGGCAGCGGTGCTGCGAGAAAGCTGTCGATGGATCGAGGCGGAGCGATCAGGCTGATCGAAGCGGCCAGCCGCGCCGGAATTGGGCGGTATGTCATGATCAGCGCCATGCAGGCCGAGACGCCAAGAGGAGATGAAGTGTTTCGGACTTATCTGCAGGCCAAGGCGGAGGCGGACGAAGCGCTGCGACAGAGCGGCCTGGATTACACGATTGTCCGACCCGGCCGTCTCAGCGACGATCCCGGCCGCGGCCGCGTCCGGTTGGCCGCACAATTGCCACGGGACGAGATTCCGCGCGCCGACGTCGCGGCCGTCGTGGCGAGCGTTTTGGATCAGCCGGCGACGGTTGGCCGCCAATTCGATGTGACTCGTGGCGAGCAGCGAATTGCCGAAGCGGTTGCCGCTGTTGCGGACCTTGGTGGTGCGGCCGATCTGCACGTTAGTGACCGGTTGCACCCGGTGGACGTGCCTGTTTTCGATTGCATCGTCTATGTGTCCAGTGACGATCGCGGTGGAGTCCGGGCCCGCGTCGCGAATCTGGCGGGCCTGGACTGCACGGCTATGACGGAGCGCGAGGCACTGGCGAAAATCGTTCCGGCATTCAAACAGCGGATTGCCGAACTGTTGCAGAGCAAAGCGGCGATCCCTTGGATCGAACCGCCCGCCTTGCCGGAATCTGACGAGCGCAAACGATTTATTCCGGTCCATCTGTAGCGGTTCGCGTCTCCTGAATCACACGCTCCGCCGAGTCGAGAGGTACCGTGGCGCGGTCCCTGCTAAATCACACCATTTCCAGTCGCCGCGTGGGCCGCTGCCGCGCTTTCATGCATCTGCTGCAGACGCCCGTGATAATAAAGCGATGGCCGCTGACGCGAAACTGGTTCTGCCGAGCGACGGTGTCACGCAGCGCGATTAGTTCGTCGCTGCGGAATTCGATCAGGCGGTCGCAATCCTGGCAGTGTAAATGATCGTGTTGCGGATAACCGTAATCGTGTTCGAAAACGGTCCGGTTGTTCAGCTTCATCTCCCGCAGCAGGCCGGCCTCGACCAGTTCGTTCAGCGTGCGATAAACGGTCGCTCGACCGATCTTGCGGTTTTCCGCGGTTGCTTGCAACTCGGCCCGCAACGCATCGGCGTCGAAATGTTCGTGGTGGCTGAATACCTGTTCGACAATCGCTTTGCGCTGTTGTGTGACCCGCTTATTACGACTTTGCAGGTATTCTTCGAACCGCTCGCCCGGCGAGCTGGATACTTCGATGTGCTCGAGAGAAAAATCGTTTTCCATACCACCATTGTAATTCTTGCCGGTAGCTTTCGGCAAGCGAGCAAAGGCGTGACCGGCGGTGCCGGCAAAGAAGTAACCCGAAGGGTTAGCGAGCGACCCGCGCTTTTCCTCGCCCGCACTTCGGGTTGCTGGGATTCAGGCCAGTTCGGCGCAGATCGTTAAGCAATCTCGTCCAGTAGTCGAGAAATAGCGGTGTCGAGTTTATCTTCCGTCTCGTAAGTGCCGTCGGCGAGCTCGGTGCGAATCTGGTCGACGACGTCCTGACGGATGTCGGGGATATCGTTGACCTGCGCCAATAATTGCGCCTCTTCGGAAATGGTGACCTCGTCGCTGCCGCCCACACCGCCGGCCTGCGAAGTTTGATCCGCCGACGATGACGGTTGAATGGGTTCGAGGCGTTCGGGGCCGCCGACAGGTCCTGGTCCGTTAATTTCCATTTTGTTCTCCCCGCGGGCAAATCCGCTGAATCGTTCGCTCCTGGCCGGTTGCCTTAAGCGTAATCAACTCAAGCGTAGCTTGCCATCGCAATCGTTCGCCGCACTTTGTCACTGCTGACCAGTTGCGGCAGGTTTCATAGTTGGTTTGCGCGGATAAGCTGTTCGCAACGGGATTAACCCATCTTTTCATTTGACCCGACCGGAACGGTCGTGCGAATCGGGACAAAGGTCAAATGAACCTCCCAAAGGATTCATGGCAGCCCAGGCGTATAGCTTTCCGCAAAATCAAGTTGTCAGTGCCGGTTGCCGCATTCCTTGTCGAAATGGGTGACCTCGCGACTTCGGCGGGGATGTACCAACACTTTCGACATAGTACGCGTTGCCGTTTCACCGATTCCTTTAAGTTTCTCCCTGCGTAAAGAATGGAACTTTGCACACTTTTACCGAGTATGCCGCCGCGGTCGCGGTGCGCCAGTTGACCCGATTGCAGCACGCGTTCCTCGGTTTGGTGCCGTTGACAAAAGCAACGCGATATCCGGCGGGATGACCGGCCTGATACCGTATTGCCGCCTGCGCCGGGTGCGCGGGCGGCGAATTATAGGAATTGCGATAAACTAGGACAACAGGGAACGAAATGCCATAATAGGCCGGAGGTTACGTGATAGAACGGCTAGAAGTGCTTGTGCGACAATGCCGATTTTTAGCAATCGCGCGGAACCGGCCCGCTCGCGGGCGGTTTATTATTGAGAGGACAATCGTGATACCGTTTAACGAGGGAGTAGTACGATGAACGGAAATGCCAGTTTGCCGAAGCTGATGGCAGTCGCTGTGGCCGCGTTGCCGGCGAATTTTGTGTTGGCGATCATGGTTGCGGCCGACGAAGAACCGCGGCCGATCACCGATAACGAACCGCTGTTTAAGCAATTGGACGCAGACGGCAACGGCGAGGTGACGGCGGCCGAGGTTTCCGAACGGCATCAGCGGCTCTTCAAACGCCTGATTCGGACAGCTGACGCCGACGGAGACGGAGCGCTTAGCCAAAGTGAATTGCGGGCCGGTCTGCAGCCGCAGCGTCCCGAGAGGCCGCTGGAGCAAATTCCAGCGGCGGCGGAGCCGGGCGAACAGCCGTTGGCGGTCTTCTCGCGGTTGGACAAAGACCGCAACGGTCAACTGACCGAGGATGAATTGCCGGCGACGGGACGCCGCGTTTGGCAGCAGTTTCTGAAGAACTCGGATAACGGTGGCGACGGCAGGCTCAACCGCTTTGAATTCTCGCGCAACTACTACCGTATTGCGTCTCGTGTCAATCCTTCCCGCGAACAGATGGACAACATGGCCGCGGAACTTTTTCGGCGGGGGGACAGAGACGGCGACGGCAAACTTACCCGCGAGGAAACGCCAGCGGACCGCCGCCGGCAATTTTCGCAATTGTTGTTTCTCGCAGATGCCGACGAAGACCGCGCGCTGTCGCTGGAAGAGTTCACCAAGGGGATGCAGCAGGTGCAAGCTCTGCGGGCCACCGACCGGCCCAGTCGCGATCCCCAAAAGACGACCGATGCGAAGAAGCCCGCCGATGCTAAGAAGCCTGAGCCGGAACCTGAAAATGAAGTGGAACAGGCTGTAAATCGCATCCTGCAGTTGGACAGTAACGACGATGGCAAGCTGGATAGAACGGAAGCTCGCGGCCCGTTTGCGAAGAACTTTCGCCGCATGGATGCCGACGGCAGCGGCGCGCTGGATCGCGCAGAGCTTTCCCGCGCGGCGCGGCTGATGATCCGCACGCGAAAAGATCGTGGAGCGAAGCCGGACGACTCCTAGTCCGCCATACTGAGCCGTCGGAGACGGGGCTGCGCGATCGCCATCGATGTCCCGCCGATCCTGGAGATGCGGCTTACGGAGATAGCCGCATTGTCGGCGGCCGTTCTTATTCGGAATTGTGGAAAACCTTGTGGATTCTCGTGAACTTTGAACTCTCTACGGACGTCAAACGTACAGAGTTTGTTTACCGGAACGCGGAGGTGAGTCCATGAACGACGACTTACATACGTCTGAATCAGGCGGTCGCACAGAGAGGTCGCTATTTAAATCGGCAGCGTTCGCGAGGTTTGAGCGGTTTATCGACCGGGACCTGTGCCGCCTCGAACAAAGGTGGGCGAGTTGGGCGGCTCCGAAGAAGACAAGAAAATTAAGGGCGGCCATGCGGCCGCGACGGGGATTGCCCAAATAGGTCTCGATTGCCGATTACGGCTGCGGCGGCCCAGCGGACGGGGGATGGCCGTTTCGTTACAGATAGCCACGCATCTCAATTTGCGATGGCCGCCTCGGGAATCCATCCGCGGCATTGCGGGTGCTGATCGGCCCCGTCATCGCGGTGGTGACGCCGTGAATAACGATGGCAAGGGCAATCATCCATTGTTGTTCCACCACGATATTCGCGCTACCGGCCTTTTCTGTTGAAACCTAAGCCTGCCGTTTTTGAAGTCCCTTGGCCTTTCGTTCGCCAGGAACAGCAACGCCGGCATTATCTCAACATGCCAAGTCGGCTATGCAGCAACTAGGCGGAACTGAATTCGGGACGCCGCCGGCCCAGCTGGCCTTGCAGCCGCGCCACGATGGAGCTGTGCATCTGGCTCACGCGGCTTTCGGAAAGATCGAGCGTCGTGCCGATTTCCTTCATCGTCAGTTCTTCATAGTAATACAAGATGATGATCAGCCGCTCGTTGCGATTCAAGCCTTTCGTGACCAAACGCATCAAATCGTTCTTTTGAATGCGGCGGGTGGGATCTTCGCCCTTTTTGTCTTCGAGGATGTCGATCTCGCGGATATCCTTGTAG
>JAYZEI010000218.1:0-2504 GCA_036337375.1 Planctomycetota bacterium
AAGAACGTGTGGTGGCACGAAGTGCGGCCGACGTTGTCGATGTCGCCTGTACGGAAGCATTTCTGACAGGTGGTTGCGCGGGTGAACTCAAGTTTGACTTTGCCAAGAAAGTGGTCTTTGAACTGATTCATTCCGGCGGGAGTGAACAATACCGAAGGATCCCAGGTCGGGACGAGTACGTCGCTGTCGCACCGCGTGTGCCCCTTGGTTTCAAAGAAAGCAAGGTACTTCTCGCGCAGTTCATCGGTCTTCATAGTACACCGTTGGTAAGATCGCCAGCGGATCAAATTCGGGAAGCGACCATGATACCGGCTGACCGGAAACCCGACTAGCGAGGACGGCAATCCGTGCAGTTAAACCGGGTTGCAGCGAGTCGTTTTGCGGCACCCAAGGGTCAGCGGCTCTGGCCGGAATTGAAACTCCGCAAACGAATCTCCGGCCGGGGATGTGCCCCAGCCACGTGCGGGTCGCTTCGGGTTGAAGCCGGAAGTACGCGGGGCTGTCCGGGGTTTCTTCGCCGCAGTAAATTTTCAGACCCGCGACACGGTCTTGTTTCGCTCGGAATCCGATTGGAGCCGCGTCGTCAGGGCTGGACGATAACGGTCGACAGGCCGAGGCGGTCGTCGGTCAACACGATGCGTACCGGACCCTTGTGATCGGCGACAGCCTTGGCGAATTCGCTGGGTGTCGAGACGGCGGTATTTTCGACAGAATGGATCCGTTTATCGGGTGTCAACCCGGCGCGATCGGCGGGGCTTTCTGGTTCGACGCCGGTGATGATGACGCAACCGGATGGGATCGGTTCGATGAAAGTTAGCGAACGCAGGGCCGAAGGATACTCGACCCGCAATCCGCGCCAGGCGGGTTTGGGCGAGGTAACGACACGATCGCCTGAGATGCGGTTCTTGGTCAGCGTAACGGGGACACTGAGGGGACGGTCAAACCGCAGAACCTTGAGCAAGATCCGGCTGTCCGGTGCATGTTGTCCTACGATTAGCATCAAATCGGCGGTGGTCAGCAGAGGCTTGTCGCCGATGTGCGTGATGACATCGTGAACTTGCAGCAGGCCGGAGGCCGGTGTGCCGGGCAGGACCCGCATCACGCGAACACCCTGCTGTCCTTTTCTGCGTTCGAATTGTGAAAGGTCCCCCGGCCCGATGCCAAGGAACCCGTATTCGACTTCGCGCCCCTGCTTTAAGGTATCGAGAACGCGATGGAACACGTCGTCTACTGCAATCGCGTAGCCAGCCGACTTTTCAAAGCCGACCAGTGCGGCCATCGAAGTGGTCAGGCCGACCATTTCGCCCTGGACGTTCAGCAGCGGACCGCCACTCGTGCCGAGATTGAGCTTGGCGTCGGTTTGTATCAATGTGCCGAAGTGATGCATCGTCGGTCGGGCTTCTTGCGGGCTGTTGCTCGGTTTTGGCGGCGCTCTGCGCCGCAGGTTTGAGACAATGCCCCAACTCGCGCTGACCTCGCCGTCGCGGGCGATCGCATAGGGATTGCCGAGCGTGATGACGATTTGGCCTTTTTTTAACTTGCTGGCGTCGCCCATTTGAATCGGTTGCAGTTTGAGCGTGTCGAGATGAGTCTCGCTCACTTTCAGCACGGCCAGGTCACTGAACGGATCCGAGTCGATGACCCTTTCTACAGGAATCCAAAGCGGCTTGCCCGCCACACGAATGTATTGCTGCGGAAAGTCCTCGGCGGATTTTAACGAGTGATTAGTGGTGAGTATCAATCCTTTGCGGTCGATCACAACGCCGGTTGCGAACGCGTCTGGAACGGCATCCAGTTCCGGCGTGTCACCGTCGCGAAAATTATTGAACGGATCGTCGGCCGATGGCGCTTTGAACATGGCGATAGCGACGACGGATCGTTCGCTGCGGGCGATGGCCGCGACGACCGCCTTTTCGATGGCCATCGCGGCGGCCAGACCTGAAAGCTCCTGTCCGTGTGCCGCTGCGGATTGAATCAGCAGAGCGGCCGCCAGCGTAAGGGTCGTTCGATGCATGGGCGTAATGGAATAGGTCTAAAGGACTAGCGTCTGGGGACCAAAGAACGTCGAACGTTCAAATTCGGAAATGCCGGAATGACGCTAGCGGCTCATTCCTGCCTTTCGTCATTCGTCCCTGGTCATTCCGCGCCGCGGTCACGCCGGCGCAAGTTCTTTTTCAGGCTGCGGTCGCTCAGCCTCCTCTAACATATCATGATATCCGCCCGCAGCCAAAACTTCGGTGCGAAGACGGTCGGTAATTTTACGGTTATCCTTGAGGTACTGCCGCGCACGCTCCCGACCCTGGCCCAGTTGCAGATCGCCGTAGCGGAACCAGGTGCCGCTGCGAACGATGATTTTGTGCTCGGTTGCCAAATCAATTAAATCGCCCTCAGCGCTGATGCCGTTGTCGTGCATCATGTCGAATTCGGCCAGTCGGAATGGCGGCGCCACTTTGTTTTTGACGACTTTGGCTCGCACGCGTTGGCCAACCACTTCGTCGCCGTCC
>JAYZEI010000219.1:0-6581 GCA_036337375.1 Planctomycetota bacterium
GGCCACCAGCGGCAGCAGTTGCGTGACCACTTCGGCAGCGCATTCCTTCAGAATGTCGACTCGGTCGTCGGGCGGCAATTCGCCGATCAGGTCGGCCATTGCCTGCCGATCGAGTGACTCGATCATCTCGACCTGTTTCGGAGCGTCGAAAAAACTGAAGATTTCCACCCGCGCCGCCACATCGGCATGCCGAATGACGTCCCACGACTCGACCGCCGTCAAGCCTTCCATGAATTCGGCAGCCGCGGCCGGATGCACCGCCTCGCAATACCCGCGGAGGCCGCCCGCATCGTGCTCGGCCAGCATCTCGCGCAGTTCGGGTAAGTAGAGGGTGTTGGGCATGACGGCTACCTAGCACGCGCTCGAGTGTCTCGACTAAGCTGTTTAGTAACGCACGAATGGGGCCGGTCGTCTAGCGGGGCCGACTCTGCGTGCCGCCTGTGTAAATCCATTACCTAAAGAAAGATCAACGCTGCGGAAGTTCGCGGCAAAGTTACTGCCGAAAACAAGTTGATCCGCCGCGGTACACCGCCGATCGCGAATGGCATCCTGGCCACCGAATAACCCACACCGCCGCCGGGAGTTTCCCCGCACGCGGACGACTGCAAAAGATTAATTCCGGCGGCTGCGGCGGTCCGCTCGAGGAGCGTCTGTATTGACTAAAGTTCTGACGCGTGTTAGGGTTAGGCGCTTGCAAGTTCGCTCCGCCCCTCGCCAATTCCCGCCCGGGCCATGCCGAAGACCAATCTGCTACTGACGGTCGAACAGCTCTTGCCGCACTTGGAAAAATGTGAGCGGCGACTGGGGTATGTCTTCGCCGACAAATCCATGCTGAAGTCGGCCCTAACGCACTCTTCCGGCGCGGAGACACGTCTGGCATCTAACGAACGACTTGAATTCCTGGGCGATGCCATTTTGGGGGTGGTTGTCTGCGAAATGCTTTTCCACCGCTATCCGGATTATCTGGAAGGCGATCTGACCCGGATCAAATCGATGGTGGTCAGCCGGCAGACCTGCGCAAAAATTAGTAGTGAGCTGGAACTGGAGGAGTTTTTGATCCTCGGCAAAGGAATGGCCAGTCACCCCACGCTACCGCCATCGCTTTTATCCGATGTGTTTGAATCACTGGTCGCAGCAATTTACCTCGACGGCGGGAGCACGGTGGCCCGCGACTTTTTACACCGCTTTCTCGAACCGGAAATTGACGCCGCCGTCAAAGGCGAATCCGGCAGCAATTACAAATCGACGCTGCAACAAATTGCTCAGCGTGAATACGGCATGACGCCAACCTACCAGCTGGTCGATGAAAAAGGGCCCGATCACAGCAAGTGCTTCAAGATTTCCGCGGACGTGAACGGCAAAGAATTTCCGCCGGCCTGGGGCCCCAACAAAAAGGAAGCCGAACAACGCGCCGCCCGCAATGCGCTGAGCGCGATGGACGGGCAACCGATTCCGTTTCTCGCTAACGACGAATGACCACACGCGCAATCGCACTGTTTTCCGGCGGACTCGACAGCATCCTTGCCATCCGTATTTTGCAGGAGCAGGGCATCGAAGTCGAAGCACTGAACTTTCGTACTATGTTCGCCTGTTGTCAGGAGACCGCATCGCTGGCCGCCGCGCGACTCGGTGTGCGGCTAACGGCGATCGGGGCCGAAGACGAATATCTGGACATCATTCGCAAACCACAATTCGGCTACGGACGCGGCGTAAATCCTTGCATCGATTGCCGTATTTACATGTTCCAGCGAGCGCACGCATTCATGAATGAGACCGCCGCGTCGATGGTCGTCAGCGGCGAAGTACTCGGTCAGCGGCCCAAGAGCCAAAAGCGAATCGACCTGGAGATCATTGCCCGGCACAGCGGACTGGAAGGCCGACTGCTGCGCCCGCTATCGGCCAAATTATTGCCGCCAACGATTCCCGAACTCGACGGCGAAGTCGATCGCGACCGGCTTTACGATTTTTCCGGCCGTTCGCGGAAGGGTCTGATTGCACTGGCCCGCCAATACGGGTTCGAAGATCAAGAAATTCCATCGCCATCGACCGGCTGTATCCTGACCGAACCGGGCTTTGCCCCCCGCGTCCGCGATTTAATTCAAATACAGCCAAAAAATACATCCTGGGATTTCGAACTGCTGAAATACGGCCGCCACATTCGTTACCGCGACGACACCAAAATTGTCGTCGGCCGCAATCAGTCCGACAACGACATGCTGGAGTATCTTACCGCCCGTGAAGATTCCCAAGCGTCGGCCGTCATCCGGCCGGTAGATTTCACGGGCCCAATCGTATTGGTAATCGGCAAGGCCGAAGACCAGGCACTTTTGTTCGCCGGCGGCCTGCTGAGGCGTTATGCCAAATGCTCAAACGACGAGCCACAAGTTGCGGTCACGCGTGGCCGCCGGACTGAAATCCAAATAGCTGCAGAACACGCCGAGGCCGTCGCAGCCGAGACGTTGTGATCGTCCAGGGCGATGCGTCTTCTGTTCGGCACGGACTAGGCCCCACCCAAGATAAACGGCATCACATCGTCGGTGCCCACAGTCCGGGGCGTCATCAGCAACTCGCCTGCGTCGTAGCCCACCACCGATCCATAATGCGCGGCGGCCGCGCGTATCCGATCCAACACGTGCCGTTTCTCAGGTGGGAATTGCGTTTCGTAAGCGAGGATGGATGCCAGTTTCTTTTCCAACGTGTTACCAATACTCGCGACAAAATGCCCGCCCGCCGGCGGCCTTTCCAGTGAGTTCATCACCAGCGTGTAATAGAGTTGCGCCGATATCGTATGCACCGGCAAGCCGTCGAAATATGTATCCCACTTGGTCAGTCGCGAATAAAAGATTGCGGCATCGGTGATCTGCATCGCCTGCCAATGATCGGGAGAGGCCAGCGGCGTTTTGTCGCCCAGTCCGATTACCAGTCGGGGCCGGTACTTGCGAAACTCCTTGGCCAGCGCGACCCGTGATTCAAACGAGTCGAACAAACGACGATTGGGCAATTCCAGGGTCGTCCGCAACTCAACGCCCAGAATTTCGGCCGCCCGTTGCGCTTCCTGCAAACGCACTTCGGGCCCCGGCGACTTCGGCGTCGGCTCACCGTCAGTCAAATCGACAATACCGACCCTGTAACCCTGCTCGACAAGCCGTGCGAGCGTACCGCCGCAACCGATTTCCACGTCGTCCGGATGAGCGCCGACGGCAATTACGTCAATCTGAGGAAAATCGTCCGTCATCAATCACCACTAACCCGGTTTCACAGCGGACAACAGAAAACAGGGGTTCAACGCATCGAACCGAACACGTTCGAGTTGATACGTTCCCCTCGCGATGTTGACCATCCACGAATTTACGTCCGCTGCCAGCTGCAACAGCGTATCGTGACTTTCGGAAAAGTTTTCGATGCTGGAAATATTGGCCACCAATCGACCGCCGGGCCGCAGCCGCGCGTAAGCGAGTTCGATAAGGCGACTCGCATCGCGCCCCGTCCCACCGACAAAGACGCAATCGGGATCGGGCAGCGCCTCCCAAGCCTCCGGTGCCCGGCCCAGCACCGGCTGCAAGTTCGACACGCTAAATGTTTCGGCGTTGGCTTTGATAAGCTCGTAATCGCCCTGGTCCATTTCAATGGCGTAGGTGGTTCCCTGCCGAGCGACCATGGCCGCTTCGATCGCCACACTGCCGCTTCCCGCACCGATATCCCAAACGGTACTTCTGGGTCCCAAATCCAATTCCGCCAGCGCCATGGCCCGCACTTCGGCCGGAGTCAGCAGCCCACACTTCGGCTTCGATTGTTGAAACACGTCGTCCGGGTTTCCAAACAGCCGCCTTCCAATCATCTCGCGAGGCCGGTCCGGCGCGTCGGGCTGTCGGATCAGAATCATTACGTTCAGGGATGCGAACGTCTGCCCGGCCAAATCGGAGAGTTCGCCCTTGGTAACGCGTTCGTCGGGCGAACCGAGGTTCTCACATACGTATGCAAAGAAATAATCGATGCCCTGATCGACCAACGATGCGGCCACCGCAGCCGGTGTGCAGGTGTCGGTTGTGAACAACCCGATCTTGTCCATGATGCGGATCTTGTCGACAACACTTTCCAGCGAATGACTGGCCAGATTGGTCAGGTAGGCCTCTTCCCAGCTTTCCTTGACCCGCGCGAACGCCAGTTGCATGCTGCTAACGTGCGGCAAGACTTCGAATCGGTCTTTGCCGAGCCGGTCACACAAAAACCTGGCGAAACCGTAAAACAGCGGATCGCCTGAGGCCAGCACGACAATGCGTTCGCCCGGCTTGGCTGTGATTCGCTCGACTGCCGCATCCAAGTTTCCGCCAATCACAAACTTTTCGGCCGTCGCCCCCAGCGCGAGCGTCGCTTCCTCCCCAACCAACAGGTCCGCTTCCTCGACCAAACGTCGCGCCGACGCGGTCAGGCCTTCGATTCCATCGTCGCCAATACCGACGATATTGATTTTTTCCTCTGCGGCCAAACCAGTTCCTCAGCCCGGGCGGGTTTTCGATGTTGCGACAGCACTTGGATTCTAAAGCGTGACATAGCGGGCCGTCCACCCTACGAAATCCTGGCCGCACTCGCTACGCTTACTCCATGGCCGCGACTCCAATGATGAAGCAGTACCAGGAAGCCAAAGCGGCCTGCCCCGATGCGGTGCTGCTGTTTCGCATGGGCGATTTCTACGAGCTTTTCCACGAAGACGCCAAGCAGGCACATCGGTTGCTGGGCATCACACTGACCAGCCGCGACAAGAGCGAGAATCCCATCCCGATGGCCGGATTCCCGCACCATCAACTCGATGGTTATCTCGCCAAGCTGATTTCCGCCGGCTGCCGGGTCGCCGTGTGCGACCAGGTCGAAGATCCCAAAAAAGCAAAGGGCCTCGTCCGCCGCGAAGTCACGCGAGTGGTCACACCCGGCACGCTGACCGACGACGCATTGCTCGATCCGCGGGCGAACAACTACCTGGCCGCCATTATGCCCGGCCCGCGTGCCGGCCTGGCTTGGATCGATTTTTCGACCGGACGATTTTACGCATCAACCTGTTCTTCCGAGCGGCTCGCCGACGAGTTGGCTCGCATCGCGCCGTCTGAAATTCTAATCAGCGAGAGCGGCGAACCGCTTCCCGACGCAGTACGTGGCGAACGTACATTCACCCAACGCCCGCCGTGGGCTTTCTCGGCAGTAGCCGCTCGTGAAGTGCTGGAGAAGCACTTTGCCACAGCGAGCTTGGAAGGTTTCGGGCTTGACGATTCGGACGAGCCCGCGATCCGGGCCGCCGGCGCTGTGCTGAACTACTTACAAGAAACACAAAAAAGCGAACTGGCCCACATCGACCGGCTGATCCCTTTTCGAGATGGAGAGGCCGTTCAGATCGACGAATCGACGCGCCGCAGCCTCGAGATCTCGCAGACGCTGCGGGAGGGCCGCCGGGAGGGCAGCTTGCTCGCCGTAATCGATCACAACGTTACCGCAATGGGCTCGCGGATGCTGGCCGACTGGGTGGCTAGTCCGCTGACGGCTGTGCCCGAAATCGAAGCGAGGCAAGACGCCGTGGAAGAGCTCCTCGGCGACGTTTTACTGTCCGAACCGCTGCGCGAATCGCTGCGGGGCGTTTACGACATGGAGCGGCTACTGGCCCGCGCCACAACCGGCCGCGCCAGCCCCCGCGATCTTTGCTTTGTGGGACGTACGCTCGCCCTCTTGCCCAACATCAAAGCCAAACTGGCGGATCGCACCAGCCCGCTTTTGAATCAATTGGAGAACGAACTCGATTTGTGTACGGACGTCCGTGAACAAATCGAAGCGGCGCTCGAGGATGACTGCCCGCTTTCCAGCCGCGAGGGAGGTTTTATCCGCTCGAGCTACCACGAGAAACTCGACGAGCTGCGCGACCTCAGCCGTGGCGGCAAGCAATGGATCGCGGCCTATCAAGCCGACGAAGTCCAGCGTTCCGGCATTCCCAGTCTGAAGATTGGTTTCAACAAAGTTTTCGGCTACTTTTTGGAGGTGACACACGCCCACCGCGACAAGGTGCCGGACCATTACATCCGCAAACAGACACTGAAGAACGCCGAGCGCTACATCACGCCCGATTTGAAAGAGCACGAAGAGAAGGTGATCGCCGCCGACGATGAGTCGAAATCACTCGAATACGACCTTTTTATCGAATTGCGGGAACTCGTGGCCAGCGCGGCCCGGCGGCTGCGGGGTACGGCCGACGTGCTGGCTCGGCTCGATACACTGACCGGCCTCGCGCAGCTTGCTCGCACGCGGGGCTATTGCCGGCCAAGAGTCGAGAACAGCGGCGAACTGCGTATCGTCGATGGACGCCATCCGGTACTCGATATCATCGAACCGAGCGGCAGTTTCGTGCCCAACGACACGCAAATGGATAACGCGGAGCGGACGATTCTGTTGATCACCGGTCCCAATATGGCCGGTAAGAGCACCTACATCCGCCAGGTGGCGCTGATCACACTAATGGCACAAATTGGCAGCTTCGTTCCGGCTGGAAACGCAACAATCGGTGTAGCGGACCGCATTTTCGCCCGAGTTGGCGCTAGCGACGA
>JAYZEI010000220.1:0-2543 GCA_036337375.1 Planctomycetota bacterium
CTCGCCTTCGTATAAACCTTGCCGTTGTCGCGGAGGACGACCCAGCCGTGGACTCGATCGACTTCGATGCCGCGATCCTTTGAGTGGTGGCGCTTCGAATCATATCGGTCGCTTGGTTGCACCAATTCGATCGTGTTGGGAACACCCGACTGGTCGCAGTTGCGCTGCAGCCAGCCGATCAACTCGTCGCGGAATGGATCTTGACCCGTGGTCGTGTCGGACCGCCAGCGGTAATACGCTTCGCCCACTTCCTTTAACAGGCCGGGCATTCGATCGGCGCCGGCACCTCGAAAAATCAGGATTTGGCCGAGCAATGTCATGGCGTCAGCGTTGCCCGCATAAAGACCTTGCAGCAACGTTTGCCGTTCGGGAGAAAGAGTTTGGTTGGCGGCCAGATCGAGGCCGAAGATAACTTGTTCCATGTTGAGTTCCTCCCCTTGGGGAAGCGGTTTGGCAGTGAATTCGGTTGCCGCGGAGTCGATCGTTTGCGACTGCGATGTTTCCGGTTGATCGCTCGCTGCGGGATTGAAGTCGTGTGGTTCGGCTGGTTCTTCGCGGGTCGGCACGTGTTCGCCAAAATTGAAGTCGCTCGCCGAAGGCGGTTCATCCTCCGCTAAGCGAACGGCCTTACCGACGGGGATATTCGCTTGAGCGTCACCCGTCGGCGGCGAAATTCCGGACGCGCCTGTTCCGGAGGCGGAGGTTGCCGTGTTTTCTTCTTCCGCCGCGAAAACCGCTTCGATCTTATCGGATGATTCGTGGGTTATTTCCGCACGCGATGTCTGAGTTTCCAGTTGGCGGATCTGCGCATCCAGTCTGTCGAATTCCTGCCGCAGCAGGGTGAAACCGTCGAGAATAATCGTCTGTTGCTGATCCAACCGCGAACGCAGCTCTGCCAGCGCTTGCCTGAGCTCGGTGGCGTCAGTGGCGGTATCGGAATGCGTCATTTTTGGCAATAGTCGTGGTGCGTTTAGCAGAATGATGCGTTCAGCCGTGCGGGCGTAACTCCGCCATTATAGAAAATCCGTTGACGCTGCGTCACCGCAGGCGCGGCGGTCTGCAGCGAGGCACGATCGCGCGAAACTTTTGGGCCGTCTGCCCAGTTTATCGGGCTGCTACAATCCTTGGTGAGGCCAAACAGAATCGGCGCCGTACAACTTTTGCAGCGCCTCGCGCACGGGCAGCGCCGACATCGCTTGTTGGCGAACGCGATCGCGCCGAGCGTTCCAGTTTCGCCAGTCTTCTTGTGTAAACTCGGGATCAAAATCGGTTGCAACGCGCTGGCCAATCAGCATTTGCAGCCAGCCTTGGCGTCGAAAGATGCTCTCTTCGTAGATGAATTTAGATATCAACTCGGACGGTCCCGCTTGGCGATAGAAATCGATCAGCGGCTCTGCGTCGTGCAGCTTGACGGCCGCACGGCAATGCCGCCAGAACGGCGAATCCGACCAGTGATTAAATTTGTAGTGAATCGCCAGAAAGTCCCGCACATCGTCCCACATTTTTCGGTAGCGATCATTTTGCAGTTTGCGAATCTGCGGCAGAACTCGTCCTCCACCTTCGTGAAATGTTTGGATCACCGACCGCACCAATTCGCCGACTAGGTGAAGTGCCGTCGCTTCCAGCGGTTCCACGAACCCCGATGCATTGCCGATTGCCACTACATTGCCGACCCAAAAGTTTTCGTAGCGGCCACTGGGGAATGAAATCGTTCGTAGATCATCGCCAAGTTGCGGGTTTTTGTCCTTCAGTTCTTGCATGGCCTCGTCGGCCGAGCAGAACTGCGACGAATGCACGTAGCCCCGCGTCACGTAATCGTCAAATTCGATCTGCCAACACCAGCCGTGTTCCATCGTCTCGGACGTGGTGTAAGGCAGGATGGGTCCATCGCGGTCAAAAGAGCCGATTACCGCGCGATCGCAAAACAACGTGTCGCTGTAACTGACGTACTTCTCTCCCATCGTTTTTTCCAGCAGCACGGACTGAAATCCTGAGCAATCGACGTAAAGATCAGCTTCCAGCAGGCGACCGTCCTCGAGTTTTAGGCCGCCGACATCGCCCGTCGCGGTCCGTTGGGCGTGAACGACATCGCCGGTGAGGATTTCGATACCGAATTGCCCGGCCATCTGTTCCAGATGCTCGATGAACAACCGGTTGTTCAGGTGGTAACCGAACACCTCATTGACCGTGTATCGCCCTCGGTTTAGCGTGCAGGGTGCCAGCCCGCGGTCCATCAGCGCCGAAGACAAAGTTGCATCCTGTAGGTCGGTCAAACAAAAATAGCAGTCCGCACGTGGCAAGTTGTCGCGACAAACGCTCAGTTCGGTGTCGAACGAATAATTGAAATGTGAAAGCTCCGGCGAGCCCCACAAAAACCGGTTTCCCAGTTTCCAAGTCGGCCGCACGGCGCGATAGAACTCGCCACGATCTAATCCGATCGTCTCGTGCAGAAAAGGGGGCACAGCGGCGGTCGTCGATTCGCCGACACCAATAATCGGAACCTTCGCCGAACGGATGACCGTGACGCGAACGTTCGCGCACAA